>NZ_WBXM01000007.1:0-283259 GCF_033042135.1 Haloechinothrix sp. LS1_15
ACGAGCGTTAGAGACCGGCCGGGCGCGCCCTACCCCTCCCGCCGCGCCCGGCCACCCGCTCCGGCCGGGCCGTGGCCGCGCCCCGACCCCCACGGCCCGGCCGGACACCACCACACCACCAGCGAACAGCCACCGCGACGCTGCCCGACCACGGCAGGCCACAGAAGGTGAGGAGAGCGCCACAATGGATTAGAACGCGGAAGGCGTGCCGTATCCCGCACCAGCGCCACGATTTCTGTGGCTGGAGATCACCGGCAAATGCCAGCTCGACTGCTCGCATTGCTACGCCGAATCCGGGCCGTCCGGCACGCACGGCGCGATGACCACCACGGACTGGCTGCGGGTGCTCGATCAGGCCGCCGCGCTCGGGGTGGAGATGGTGCAGTTCATCGGCGGGGAACCAACCCTGCACCCGGACCTGCCGCGGCTGGTCGAGCACGCCCTGCACCACGGCCTGGCCGTGGAGGTGTTCACCAACCTGGTGCACGTCACCGACCAACTGTGGGAGCTGTTCGCCCGGACCGGCGTGTCGCTGGCCACTAGTTACTACTCCGACGACCCGGCGCAGCACGCCAGCATCACCGGTCGCCCCAGCCACACGCGCACGAAGGCGAACATCGCCGAGGCAGTCCGGCGCGGCATCCCGCTGCGCGCCGGGGTGATCGATCTCGGCGGCGGTCAGCGCGCCGAGGCCGCGCAGGCCGAGCTCGCTGAGTTGGGCGTAACCGAGATCGGCTACGACCGGCTGCGGCAGGTCGGGCGCGGTAGCCGCGACCGGCAGGCCAGTACCGACCAGTTGTGCGGACGCTGTGGCGATGGTGTGGCCGCGATCTCCCCGGACGGTGCGGTGTGGCCGTGCGTGTTCTCCCGCTGGCTACCCGCCGGCAGCGTCTTGGCGGCCGAACTCGCGCAGATCCTCTCCGCTCCCGAGGCTGAGCGGGTGCGCGCGGAGCTGCGGGCCGAGTTCGCCACGCGGGTGCCGTCGATGCCGTGCGTGCCGAACATGTGCGACCCTCAATGTGGCCCGTCGTGCAGCCCGGCCTGCCGTCCGGCAGGCAACTGCCGACCGGTTGGAGCGTGTGCACCCGACTACCGCTGACCAGGGGCGATTCGTTTGCTTGTCCGCCGTGCGTACCTCAGTGAAGAGCACCGCCCGGATCTGTCCGAGTGGCCCTTCACGGTGCCGTGCGTGGCCGAACTCGCCGAGCACGGCCTCGACTTCACCGCGCCGGTCACCTTCCTCGTAGGCGAGAACGGCTCCGGGAAATCCACCGTCATCGAGGCGATCGCCGAGGCGTTCAAGCTCGACGCACACGGCGGCCGCGCAGGGCGCAAGTACGTCAACGACCGCCCGAAAACCCCGCTCGGTGAGCTACTGGAGCTGGAAACCACTCTGGAAGGCCAGCGGATGCGCACCGGGCCACGCACGAAGCGGAAGGGGTTTTTCCTGCGGGCGGAGACCGCGTTCGGGCTGATGAACGCCGTCTCCGGGATGCGTGGCTACTGGGATGCCGATACCAGCGAGATGAGCCACGGCGAGGGGTTCCTTACCGTGTTCGCCGAGATGTTCCAGGCACCGGGGCTCTACCTGATGGACGAGCCGGAAGCCGCGCTGTCGTTCTCCTCGTGCCTGCAACTCGTCGTGCTGATGCACGACCTCGGTAAGTCCGGGGCGCAGATCATCTGCGCGACCCACTCACCGATCCTCGCGTCCACCCCAGGGGCGGACATCATCGAGATCGGCGAGCACGGCACCCGCCGCGCGAAATGGGACGAACTAGACCTGACCACGCAATGGCGGCGGTTCCTCGCCGACCCCACCATCTACCTGCGCCACATCACGCCATGACCGCAGGCGAAGGCAGCCCCGAGGCCGACCGGCGCTACCGGGAGTGGATGCGCGAGCTCCTCGATCGGGCCGCACGCCGGTTCCGGGTGACGCTTGACGGACCAGCCGTCTTCGGCTGGCGGGACCGCTCCCTCGGCGCACCAGTGCGCGCCGGTGAACATCCGCGCTGGCTGCGAGTCGTGACCGAAGCTCCCCGATGGGCGGACGGTCTCATGTGGACCGGAAACCTCGACGCGAACGACCTGGAAGGCCTCGCGAAGCCGCGCGTTCTCGACGTCGTGGAGTGGCGGGACAACCCCGCCCGGCACGTCCGCGCGGAGTTGATGACCCAGCTGGCCGGGACGCCGTGTTCACCGGACCCCGTCGCCGGCCCGGATCTCGCGCTCGACGAGGGCTGGTGGTCCCAGCTCACGGGTTTCCTTCGCGATCTGTCCTGCGCCCCAACATCGCGGGTGAACGCCGACCAACCCAGGGTCGATCACCGCGTCGATGCGGCGTTCGGTCCCGGCGTGACCGTGGCGGTCGATCGGTGGGAGACCGTGCACGGCGATCTGCACTGGGCGAACCTGCACCGGGAGCCATTCGGGGTTCTGGACTGGGAAGGGTGGGGGCGCGGTCCGGTCGGCACGGATGCCGCCACCCTTTACCTCTACAGTCTCGCGGCCCCCAACATCGCAGCCGCCGTGCACAGGCACTTCAGCGACGTTCTGGACAGTCCGACCGGGCGTACCGCCCAGCTCTTCGTCACGGCGCGACTGCTGTACCGGGCCACGCTCGGCGATCACCCCCAGCTCATCACGCCGCTGCGCGCCCGCGCCCACAGCCTGCTCGTCGACAGCGGAAAGATCTCGCCGGACACCCGCTTCGGCTGAACCGACGCCGTAACGGTGCGGGCGGTCACTACGCACTCCCCGCGGTCACCGGCGCCGGATGAGCCCCACGCACCAGGCCCTGCTCCACACCGCCGCACGGCTGTTGCGACGCGTGGCATGCATCGGCGATTTCCCGGAGCTGGAACCACCGCTACTTCGCCTTGTCGCCCAGGTCACGGGCAAGGACCAGCGGCCGGGCAGCCGGGACCCCGGCGGGGCAGGCCTGCCTGGCAGGATGAACGCATGACAGCACCCGAATACGCGCCCGATTTCACCCTGCCCGATCAGACCGGAACCCCGCGCAACCTGCACGAGTTCCTCGCCGAAGGACCCGTGGTGCTGTTCTTCTACCCCGCCGCCCTGACACCGGGATGCACCGCGGAAGGTTGCCACTTCCGCGACCTCAGAGCGGAGTTCGACCAGGTCGGTGCCCAGCGGCTCGGGATCAGCCCGGACAGCGTCGACAAGCAGGCCACCTTCGCCGAACAACACAGCTTCGACTACCCACTGCTGTCCGATCCAGACGGTGCGGTGGCCGCGCAGTTCGGCGTACGCCGCAAGTTCGGCCCGCTCCTGACCAAACGTCAGACCTTCGTCATCGACACCGACAGTCGGATCATCGAGGTCATTAAAAGCGAGATCAGGATGAACGTGCACGCCGAGCGGGCGCTGGCCCGGCTCCGCGCCCGCTGACGGCCATCCGGCGCGCGATCACTCGAAAACCAGGTCTTCAGGGACCGGCTGATCGGTACGTAACGCCTCGAACATCCGCTCGGCGCGGGCGTGGTCCAGCTCCGCGGCCGCCGCCGTGGCCACCGGGATCGTGGTGGTCACCACCCCACCGTCCGAGATCCCGCGCATCGCCCACGCGAGACGCACCAGGTGGTGCAGCCGGTCGGAGTCGTCGACGGTCAGCGCCTGCGGGCCAGCGTGCATCAGCGGCACCGCACGGAACGGGTTCAACAGGGTCCCTGGGCTCGCGGCCTGGCTGGCGAGCGCGCCGAGGAACTCACGCTGGTTGGAGATCCTGTCCAGGTCCGAACGCGGCGTCGCGTCGCTGTAGCGCATCCGCACGAAGTGCAGCGCCTCCTCGCCGCTGAGCTTGCGCTCCCCCGCCTCGACAGTGCGCCCCGTGCGGGTGTCGTGCATGTCGGATTCGATGGTCATCTCCACACCGCCCATGGCGTCGACGATGCTCTCGAAACCCGCGAAGCCGATCTCGACGTAGTGGTCGATCCGCAGTTGCGTCAGCTGCTCCACGCTGCGCACCAGCGCGGTCGGGCCGCCGAGGGAGTAGGCCGCGTTCGCCCGCCCGCTGCCGTGACCGGGAATGTCCACGCGCAGATCGCGGGGAACGCTCATCAGGGTCGGCTTGGTGTCGTTGTCGGGAATGTGCGCCAACATGATGGTGTCGGCCACCTCTCCCCCGTCATCTCCGGTCGCCAGGCGTGCCCTGTCCTCGGCGTCCAACCCCTCACGGCTGTCCGAGCCGACGATCAACCAGTTGGTGCCCGCCGCGGCAGCCGGCCTGCCCTCGTAATCCGTGATCGCCTCGGTCCGGTCCAGCGACAGGTCAACGTAGATCCACGCAGCGGCGAGCAGCAGCAGGAAGACCGCGGCCAACGCACCGAGCACGCGCGGCATCCGAGACCGCTTCCTGCGCGCCGGTCGCGGTTTCACCGGCGGGCGGTGCGGCTGCCGCGCCGTCGCCTGCGAGGAACGCGCCCGCCCGGCAGGCCGGTTACCGCCGCCCGGCAACGGCATCATCCTCGTTGCCTGGTGTTCCCGCCGACCACCCCGCTGCCAGCCACGCTGCGCGCGCGACCTACCGTCGTCGTGACCGCGAAAGCTCATCCCGCTCCACTCGTCGAGGGCTGCGTTACCGGCAGGCACACCCGCCCGCCGGGGACGCACCGTGCGTGTTGCCGAACCTACACCGCTGTGCGGTGGGGCTTCACCCCGTCCTCCCTCCCGCGGCAACCGTCAACCGTAGCCGGTCACCCTCCGTGCGCTGCCACGCGCGCGCGACGATGGGGTCGGGGTGCGCGAGGCCGAACGATTCGAGAACGAACGCGCGCACCAGCCGGTTCCAAGTCGGTGCCCGGCGCAGCATGCGATGCCCCTCACCGGGCAGCTCGAAACGGGCCACGGTGGTCACCTCGGCCGCCCTGCTGGCGAAGGCGTACGAGCTCTCGGGAGAGGTGACGTCGTCCTCACAGCCGTGGACGATCAGTGTGCGCACCCCCCGCAGCGGGCTTACCCACTCCGCGTCCGTGGTCCACGGTGCCAGCGCGCACACCGCTGTCACCTGCGGATCCTCGGCGAGCCGGATGGCGACCCTGCCGCCCATCGAGTGCCCGACCAGCGCGACTGGCACCTCGGGATGGCGGGCACGCAACCGCGCCATCGCCCACCGCGCGTCCCGCACCGGATCGAGCCGCGGGGCGTTCCAGCCGCGGAACCGGTTCCGCAGTGTCCACACCGCGATACCGTGCCGAGCTGCGGCCCCGTGCACCACCGCAGCCAGGTGAAGCATCCGCAGGTGCGGTAGGGACCGGCGGGTGATCGGCTGCTCACCGTACTGCGCCCCACCGTGGAGCAGCAGCACCACACCGCGCGTGCGCGCTGGCGAGGGCAGCCGCGTCAGGGCGGGTCTCGGCATGCGTCGCGACCGTTGATACACCATGCCACCTGTGTCGCCGTCGGGTCGGGCACCGAGCGGGAGGCTCGGTAGGGACGGTCACCATCATCCAGCAACCACCAGCCATGGCGGTGACCCCCGCTCCAATGACGCTGCGCCACCCGGCCGCCACCCGGCCGCCACCCGGCCGCCACCCGGCCGCGGCGCCGCGGCCGGTGCCGCTGGCCCGCCCGGAGGGCCGGTAGCCTCGGGCGGAGGGGCGAGTCGCACCCGCTGACCGGGCGCGCCGGGATGCAGCAGGCCAGGGAGGACAGGTGCAGCACAGCTCGTGGGCGGCACTGGCGCGGCGCACCCGCCTCCCACGCGACACTCCAGGCACCGACCTGCTCGTCTACCTCGCGTTCGCGGCGTTCGCGCTGATCACCGCATTCGTCCCCGAGTACTACGGCCACCGTGTCTGGGGCGCGTTCGCGGCCACCGGCTACCTGCTGGCCGCGACCCACAGCACGTGGCTACTGGTACGCGCACGCCGTGGGCTCCCGCGCGGTGGTCGGTGGTGGCACTCGCGGTGGGTCGGCATCCTGCTCACCGTCGTAGGTGCCTTGCTGGCACCGCTGATCTACCTGATCCTGCGCCGGATCAGCAGCGCCGAACGGCCAGTCGACCCGGGGACGTGGGCAGCACAGCCCGAGGTGTGGGTCGTCGAACGCGCGGCTCGGCTCCTGCTCGACACCGGCACACCCTACCTGGACATCGCCACGCTGGATCGGCTTCCGGGGCCGTACGACTACACGCCATACGGCCCGGTCATGGCGCTGTTCGGGTTACCGAAAGCGCTGGCTGACGAGTCCACCGCTCCCGCGCTGGCGGCGGGAACCGACGTGCGGGTGGTCTTCGTCTTCATCGCCGCCGCCTGCCTGCTGGCGAGCTGGCTGATCCTGTCCCGGCCACGCATTCCGGTGCCCGCGGCGCAGCTGGCGCTGGCCGCGCCGCCCACGACGCTGACGGCAGCGGTCGCCGGGCCCGATCTGGCCGTGCTCGGCCTGCTGATCCTCGCCATCGCACTCGCAGCGCGCCTGCGGGCGGCCGCCGCGGGCGTGATACTCGCCCTGGCGATCGCCACCAAGCTCACCGCGGTACCTGCGGTACTCGTACTCGCCGTGCTGCTGGCACGCGGCGGCACCGCGGCACTGGCGCGGTACACCACCGCGCTGTTGGCGACCATCGCGGCGGTGAGCGTGCCGATCTGGCTCCGCGCCCCCGAAGCCTTCATCGAGCACGTCGTGCGCTTCCCGACCGGGACCGCGGCCGCGGAATCCCCGGCCACCAGCCCCTTACCGGGACACCTGCTAGCCAGCACGGGCCCGGTGGGACACGCGGCCGCACTCCTGCTGCTAGCGACCGCAGCGGTGCTGGTCGCGGCGTGGGTGCTCGCCAGCCCGCCGCGCACGGCGGGCGACGCCGCTTGGCGACTCGCCGTCGGGCTGGGAGTAGCCATGGTGCTCGCACCCGCAACCCGCTGGGGCTACTTGATCTACCCGCTGGTGCTGACCGGCGTGCGACTGGCCCTGCCGGAACGGAGCGAGGACGAGCGTGCGCCCACCACGCCCGTCACAACGGCGTCGCCGCCGCTGTCATCGTCGCGTGCACCGCGGTCACCCGGCCGGTTTCGCGAGAGGTGAGAGGTTACTGCTTCTTCTTCGACCGTGTCGCTCCGCCGCGTCCGCGCAGTTGAACCCCGGACTCGCACAACACCCGGTGGACGAACCCGTAGGAGCGTCCGGTGGACTGGGCGAGGCTCCGGATGCTTTCACCCTTCTCGTACTTCCTCTTCAGGTCGGCCGCAAGCTTGTGCCGCGTATCGCCGGTGATGCGTGCGCCCTTCTTCAGATCAGCCACGATATCCCGCCTCCTACCGGAGAGTGGTCTGGGCCACAGCAAGCCCCTTATCGCAATGATCGAACACGAAGCGGCGAAACGCCAGACGGGAACCGGAATTGCTTGCGGAGATCACCCACGGACGGCGTAATCACGTCGGTGGAACCCAGCATGCGTCCGCGTCAGGACGGCCGGTGGTTGGCGTCTTCGACGACACACTGATGAACAACCCTGTCGGGTCAGGCCAGCTCGATGAGTTCCCGGTACTCCTCCGACCAGAAATCCTCGCTGCCGTCGGGCAGCAGGATCACCCGCTCGGGTTCGAGCGCGTCGACCGCCCCCGGATCGTGGCTCACCAACACGACCGCGCCCGCGTAGCTGCGCAGCGCGTCGAGCACCTGCTCGCGGCTCGTCGGGTCCAGATTGTTGGTCGGCTCGTCCAGCAACAGGACATTGGCCGCGCTGGAGACCAATCCCGCCAGCGCCAACCGGGTCTTCTCTCCCCCCGAGAGGCTGCCCGCTGGCTGCTCCAGCTGCTCGCCGGAGAACAGGAAGGTGCCGAGCAGCGTGCGCAGTTCCTGCTCGCCCGCGTCGGGAGCGGCGTACCGGACGTTCTGCCACACCGTGGCGTTGTGGTCGAGCGTCTCGTGCTCCTGGGCGTAGTACCCGACACGCAACCCGTGCCCGGCGACGGTATGGCCGGCGTCTGCGTCCTCCATCCCGCCGAGCAGCCGCAGCAACGTGGTCTTTCCCGCACCGTTGAGGCCGAGAACCACCACCCTCGAACCACGGTCGATGGCCAGGTCCACACCGGTGAACACCTCGAGCGAACCGTACGACTTGGACAGCCCTTCCGCGCTGAGCGGGGTCTTGCCGCACGGCGCCGGTGCCGGGAAGCTGATCGTGGCGACCTTCTCCGATGTGGGAACGTCCTCCAACCCGGAGAGCATCTCGTTGGCACGGCGCGCCATGTTCTTGGCCGCCACTGCCTTGGTGGCCTTCGCGCCCAGCTTGGTGGCTTGCTTCTGTAACGCGGCGGCTTTGCGCTCGGCGTTGGCCCGTTCACGCCTACGCCGCTTCTCGTCGGTGGCGCGCGCCTCGAGGTACCGGCTCCAACTCATGTTGTAGATGTCCACCGCGCCACGCTGGGCGTCCAGGTACCACACCTTGTTGATCACATCATCGAGCAGGTCGACGTCGTGGCTGATCACCACGAGTCCTCCCTCGTGCGCCTTGAGGAAGGAACGCAACCAGCCGATCGAGTCGGCGTCGAGGTGGTTGGTGGGTTCGTCAAGCAGCAGGACACGGCTGGATCGACCGTCCGGGCCTGCCTCGGACGCGGCGAACAGGATGCGCGCCAGCTCCACGCGCCTGCGCTGGCCACCCGAGAGGTTACCCAACGGTTGAGTCAGCACCCGCTGTTCCAGACCCAGATTGACGCAGATGCGGGTCGCCTCGCTCTCCGCGCCGTAACCACCGAGTGCGGCGAACCGTTCCTCCAGCCTGCCGTAGGCACGGACTGCCTTGTCCCGCGCTGTATCGTCGGCGAGTTCGGCCATCGCCACCTGGGCTTTCTCCATCTCGCGGGCGATCTCGTCGAGGCCACGCGCCGACAGCACCCGGTCCCGCGCGCTGACCGCGAGATTGCCCTCCCTCGGGTCCTGCGGCAGGTACCCCAGGTCGCTGCCTCGGTTGACCACACCCCCGTACGGCTCACCCTCACCTGCCAGCACCCGCAGCGTGGTGGTCTTACCCGCTCCGTTACGCCCCACCAAGCCGATGCGGTCACCCGGCTGGACCCGGAGCGAGGCCGATTCCAGCAAGATGCGTGAACCGGCACGGAGTTCGAGGCCGGTAGCCGTGATCACAGAAAACTCCAAGGAAACGTCATGGTCGATCGGTCCTGTCCCCCGGTCACCTCGCCCACGTTGACACGCGGGCAGGCGGCATGCGACTCATTCCAGGCGAACGACCATGGCACGGAGTCTACGCACCGCGCACGACCCGCCGCGTCCCGGCGTGGTCCGACTCACCCGTCGCGGACCACGACCTCGACGGCCACGGCCCGCTCAGCCGCCTCGTCCAGCACACTCCTGCGCGGTTCGGGCACGTCGAGCACCCGCCCGGTGGCCAGGTGCAGTACCGGCGCCAGCCGCCGATCGGCTCGCAGCTCGTCCAGCGCGCCACGGTCCCCGCCGAGCACGATAGCGTCGAGCCGCACCACCTCGGGTACCAGCAGCTCCTCGACATCGTCGGCCGCCCGGCGCAACGCGTCCGCGGCCTGCTCCTGCCGCCGCCGCGCGAAGCGCTGCTGAGACCACCCACCCGCGGCATTGCGACCCTGCACGCGATGCCGCGCCGTCCGCGAGGCGACCACCGAACCATCCTCGACCACCCCGATGCTGTGCGCTCCCTTACGCAGCAGCACCAAACCGATGCGCCGCGATCGCTCCGCGTGCTCGACGAGGGCGTCGACCGCCAACCCCTGATACGTGCCCGAACTCGCCCCGGAAAGTGGCGGGAACGGCACCGCGGCGGTGGCCACCGTGCCGTTACCGCCCCACACGGTGACTTCCTCGGCACCGATGCCGGTCTCACGCACACCGTCGTTTCTGCGGGCGAAGTTGTCGAACCAGCGGCGCAACCGGTGGGGCGGAACCTCGACGGCACGCCCGCCGCCCGCGACCTCGCGCACCCTCATAGCACGAACGCATCCGACCACGGCGCCGATGTCCGACCGGCCAGCGCGTCCAGCAACGTGGCGCCCTGCTTGTCGGTCAGCGAGGCCACGAAGTCCACGATGGCCCGGCCCCGGGCGAGCCGCTCGCGGCCGGGCGGCTCGCCCATCCCGTTCGCGCGTGGGATGTCCAGCAGTTCCGGTCGCTGCTCGGCGAGCCGCTGGTACTCGCTGGTGGCCAGTTCGAGAAGGTCGTGCAGCCGCCTCGGGATCCGGTACCACTCGTGGCCGTCGCAGACCCACCTGTCCAGCTCGTCGACCAGCGACCGCAGCAGCGACGCCTGGCCGCGCTGGTGCAGCGCGAGATCGGGGCGTAGCAACACGAACCGGCTGTGCACCCACTTCAGCACCTGGACCTCGTGCCACTGCTCGGCGCGGAGCGTGACATGCCCCGACCGGGTCGACGGGGACTCGGTCAGCACGATCCCGCCGACGAGCCGCTCGGTCCAGCGCGTGGAGAACTCCGCGATCGCCTGTTCCGCCTCGACGGAACCGTCGAACACCGCGGCCAGCAAGCCGTCCACCAGCTCGTGACGCACCCGGACGACAGCGTGGGCGAACACGTCGTCACTGACCACCCAGGAATCCTTGGCATGTAGCCTGCGGCGCATCCGCTCCAGTGAGTAGCCGGGCTTGTGCCGACTGGTAGCCAGCTCCGCATCGGGAACCGACGCCAGTTCGAGGGCGTTGCGGGTCCAGTGCTCCAGCTCGCCTGCCACGCTCGCCTGCTGCAACACCCCGATGCGATGGAAGTCCTGTAGGTCGTGAATCGCGTAGGCGATGTCGTCCGCGGTGTCCATCACCGACGCCTCGACAGTTTGTTGCCATGGCTCGATCTGCCGGATGAACGGCGCACGCGCCTGCTCCACATCGTCGAGCTCGGTGAAGTACGCCGAGTACTTGGCAGAGCCGGTTCCCGGCGCCTCCGGCGGCTCGGCGGCCCCGCGCGGCGGGACCGGCATCGACGAGGGATGCGGCTCGGGAAAACCGACCCGCGCCCACGGGTACTTCAACACCGCCGCACGGACCGCGGCCGTGAGGTCCAGCCCCACCGCGGTAGGGCCACGCACATCGGTGGTGGTCAAGATGCGGAACGTCTGCGCGTTGCCCTCGAACCCGTCGACGAGCCCGAACCGTTCCCGCGCGATGTGATCCAGTACCTGCTCGCCGAGATGCCCGAACGGGGGGTGACCGAGATCGTGGGCGAGCGCGGCCGCCTCGGCCACGTCGGGATCGCACCCGCCGAGCTTGTCCACCAACGCGGCGTCCTCGGTGGCCGCCCCGAGCCGCTCAGCGATTCGCCTGGCGACCTGCGCTACCTTCAGGCTGTGCGTCAGCCTGTTGTGCAGCAGCCCCGAGTCGGTGGTACTGACCACCTGGGTCACCCCGCCGAGCCTGGCGAAGAACGGCGAGGTCGCGATCCTGTCCCGGTCGACCCGAAACGCCTCGTCAGCCGAGGCAGGCGTGCCAACGGAGTTCAGCGCGGCGCCGTCGCGGCGCGCCGCCCGTACAGCTGCCCGCTCCCCCGTACTGCCGGTGTAGCTCGTCTCCTCCACGTCTCCACCGTAATGCCCACGCCCGTTCCGGCGAGGTAAGGACGTGTTCGATATCGCGATGATCGGCGGCGGGCCCTCCGGATGGGCGCTGGCGAGCTCCTGCGCGGCCGCCGGGCTCGACACGGCGCTGATCGACGAGCGGCCGCACCGCGTGTGGTCCGCGACCTACGGGGCATGGCGCGACGAAATTCCCGACCCCTTGACGCCTGCTATCGCCACAATGCCCGGGATCACCCGGACGCACGCCATGACCGGGAGGACGCTACCGAGGCAGTACGTGGTGCTGGACAACGTTGCGCTGGCACGGCTGCTGCACACCCCGGACGTGACCGTGGTGGCGAGCCGGGTCACCGCGAGCGGGTACCACCGTGGCGGTGCCTGCCTGCGCACGACCGACCAACGGCAGCTGCACGCACGCCTCGTCGTCGACGCGACCGGGGCGCGACGGCGCCGGAGTCGGCAAGCCGCCGAGCAGACCGCCGTCGGCGTGACCGTACCCGCCGAGTACGCGCGCCGCCTCGTACCGGACGCGCCGGAGGCGGCGTGGATCATGGACTGGCGGCAGGCCGTGCCGGAGGCGATACCGCCCACCTTTCTCTACGCCCTTCCCGTCGGGCCCGACACGGTGCTGCTCGAGGAAACCTCGCTGGCACGACGTCCCGGTCTTGGCTTCGACGTCCTCGCGCGGCGGTTACGCACCCGGCTGGCCGCCGCCGGGATCACACAGCATGCCGGGCCGGTCGAACAGGTGCGCATCCCGCTCGACGCCCCGGTCGCCGGGGCCGGGCCGCCGTCGGCGCATCGCGGTCCGATGCGATTCGGGGCAGCCGCGGGCTTGACCCACCCCGCGACCGGCTACCAGCTGGTCACCGCGCTGACCCTGGCGCCGCGCCTGGCGGCCGTGCTGGCCGAGCATCTTCCCGGTGCCCCCCACCGCGCGGCGGCCGAGGCCCGGTACGCGATGTGGCCGCCGCGGGCGCTGGCCGTGCACGCGCTGCGCCGCATGGGACTGCGAGCGCTGCTGCGCATGCCCGCCGCCGCGGTTCCGGAATTTTTCGAGCACTTCTTCGAGCTTCCGGCCGAGCTACAGCGGGCGTACCTGTCCGGGCGCGAGGACCCGCGCGGCACCGCCACCGCCATGGCCGCCCTCTTCGACGCCGTCCCCTGGCGGCTACGCCGCTACCTCGCCTAGCCGCGGGGCCGGGGTGCGAGCCCAAGGGCCTCTTCGGTGCCATGTATGTACCGAACGGCCCCTTCGGCTCGCAGCCGGGCGCCCCTAGCTGGTGGGGACACCGCCCGTGCCGGGGCCACGTACCCCTTCCAGGGGTGGCAGCGGGCAGTGCAGCAGGGCACACACGGTACGCAGCAGCTCGGCCTGCTCCACGGTGACCACGCCGTCGTGGCTGATCACGTCGACCATTCCCGCCACCACGTGTTGCTTCTCCCTGCTACCGAGACCGTCGAGGGCGGGCCAACAGCTGTCCAGCTCCATCAGCCCCTGTTGCGGCAGCTGGTACGGGAGTTGACTGTTCGGCAGCAGCCGGGCCATCCCGGCGTGGTAGGCGGCCTGGGCCGCCCGCTCGTCTCCCTGCCCCGCGCGGGCGAGCACCGCCAGCAACATCGCGATCGGGCGCGCGTTGCGTGCCAGGTCATGCTTGCCACGCGCCCGCCACGGCGACGTGTGGTGCACCGCCTCGTACAACTCGCGGTGCAGCAGCGTGCCGAGGCAGTACTCGAACACGCTCAACCGCCCGTCGGCGCCGATCAGCTCGGCCACGCCGTCCATCACGGCCTGCAACTCGGACCCGTCCCTGTGGCGCAGCGCCGAGAACGCCACCTCGAGCAATGGCAACCGCAATCCCGGGTCGAGCTCGGCCACCGCACTCGCGTCCTGCCACACCGTGTCGGCGAGCTCCCGGCCGTACCGGCGCGCCAGCGCCGCGTGCTGCGTGCTGCGCACTTCCTGCTCCGGTGACAGCAGCAGCGCGTACACAAGCGAGACCACCCGCTCGCGATCCCTGGCTCGCTGCATCAGCTCCGCGGGGATCCGCCGCAGGATGTCGCCTGCCTGCTCGTAGGAGTCCGCGCTCGGCGCGCCGACACCGGCCACCACCGCGTACGACTGCACCGGCACCTCGCGGGGGGCTTGCCCGCCGCGAGGTACGGCAGCACCGGACGATCCGGTGCTCGGCGAGCCCTTCGGAGCTGCCCCGCCCGCACCCTCGGCCAGGCCTTTCGCCCGGTCTTCTTGCAGGCCGGACGGTGGTGACGACGCCCACCGCTTACGTAGCTGCTCCAGCTCCCTCGGGTCGAAGGACGGATCCAGTTTCTTGATCCGTTCCGGCAGCGGCGGGTGGGTGGCGAAGGCATTGGAGAAGTTCATGCCCTCGCCGAACAGCATGTGGCTGACGTCCTCGACGTGCCCGTCGCGCATCTTCGACCCGGTCTCCAGGCCGCCGATCTTCTTCAGCGCACCGGCGATCCCCTCGGTTTGCCGGGTGAACTGCACCGCCGAGGCGTCGGCGAGGTACTCGCGCTGCCTGGCGACGGCCGCCTTGATCAATCGGCCCATCACCACGCCGACGTAGCCCACGATGAGCAAACCGAGCGCGATGAGCAGGATCGGTGCGCCGTTGCGTCCGCCGCCGCGGCTGCCGTAGAGCATGATGCGGCCCACCACCGCCAGGGCCATGATGCCGAACAGCACACCTATCAGCCGGATGTTCAACCGCATGTCGCCGTTGATGACGTGGCTGAACTCGTGGGCGATGACGCCCTGCAGCTCATCCCGGTTGAGCCGTTCCAGCGCACCCCTGGTGACCGCGACCGCGGCGTCGGACGGCGACCAGCCCGCGGCGAACGCGTTGATCCCCGGCTCCTGCGGTAGCACGTATACCTCGGGCACCCCCACGCCCGAGGCGATCGCCATCTCTTCGACCACGTTGCGCAGCCTGCGCAACTGTGGGTCCTGGGTGTCCTCGGGGACGTAGACACCGCCGAGTTTGCGAGCGACCGCGCCTCCGCCACCGTTCCGCAAAGCCATCATGCGGAACAACGAAGTCAGCGCGATCACCACGATCGTGATCCCGCTGATCACGATGATCGCGGTCAGCAGCTGCTCGGCCGGTTGCTCCCACATGTCGAACGCGGTCAACGCGATCACGTTGATCACCAGGACGATGCCGACCACGGCGACCAGGAACAGCAGCACCAACCGGTGCGAGATCCGACGTACCTGATGCTGGCGCTCGAAGAAGTTCATCTGCCGCCCGTCCGGTGAACTCAGAACGACACTTCGGGAGCTTCACGCTTGCCGGGGTCGTCGACCTCGAGCAGCGCGGCGGGCTGGAACCCGAACATGCCCGCGATGATGTTCGCCGGGAACACCTCGCGCTTGTTGTTGTAGGCCATCACCGCGTCGTTGAAGCTCTGCCTGGCGAACGCCACCCGGTTCTCGGTCGAGGTGAGCTCTTCGGAGAGCTGCATCATGTTTTGATTGGCCTTCAGGTCGGGGTAGGCCTCCGACAGCGCGAACAGCCTGCCCAGTGTCTGGGTAAGCATGTTCTCCGCCCCCGACAGCTGCTGCATCGCGTTCGGGTCACCCGGGTTGTTCCGCGCGGTCTCCTGCGCGTTGACCGCCCCGGAACGCGCCGAGATCACCGCGTCGAGCGTCTCGCGCTCGTGCTTCATGTAGCCCTTGGCGGTCTCCACGAGGTTCGGGATCAAGTCGTGCCGCCGGGTGAGCTGGACGTCGATCTGGGCGAACGCGTTCTTATACGCGTTGCGGTGCCTGACGAGTCCGTTGTAGATCGAGATCACGCCGATCACGATCAGCACGACGATGAGCAGCAGCCCCACCAGAGTCAGGATCAAAGCCGTCCCCATGAAACCTCTCCTCCATGCCGGGTAGTAGAGACCCGCACGTCTCGATGGTCGGAGCCTGCTCGAAGCATGCACGCCACAACGCGCGACCCGCAACCGGAGCGCGCGCCTCGCATGCGCTTGCGACAGGCAGGCTGATTCGTGCCGGTGAGTTCCCCGTTCGAAGGGCTCCTCCCCGCACGATGACGCTGTACCGAGCGTAGCACCAGCCGCCCGGTCACTGCGCTTATACGGTGAATCCGAGTGCCCGGAGTTGCTCGCGCCCCTCGTCGGTGATCTTCTCCGGGCCCCACGGCGGGGTCCACACCCAATTGATGACGTAGTCCTTCACCACAGGGGCGTTGCCGACCAACACCGAGGCGGTCTGATCCTCGATGACGTCGGTCAGCGGGCATGCCGCCGAAGTCAGCGTCATGTCGATGGTCGCGACGTTGTTCTCGTCCACCCGGACGCCGTACACCAGGCCGAGATCCACGACGTTGATGCCGAGCTCCGGGTCGACGACGTCGCGCATCGCTTCCTCGACGTCCTCGATCGCGGCCACCTCAGCCTGCGGCACGACATCCTGCTGTTCGGGGAGATCCGCGGCGGTGCGACCCTCTCGCGAATCGCCTGCCTGCGCTGGCGCCACCTGGTCTTGCTCCTGGGTCACGGCACTTCCACTCCATTCGCTTCCGGACTCTGCCCTGCCTCGACGAGCGCGGTCTTGAAGGCCATCCAGCCGAGCAGGGCGCATTTCACCCGCGCCGGATACTTGGCCACGCCGGCGAAGGCCACGCCGTCGGCGAGCACCTCTTCGTCCGGCTCCACCTGCCCTCGCCCCTGCATCAACTCCACGAACGCCTGCATGGTGGTGCAGGCTTCCTTCACCGTGTGCCCGACGACCAGCTCGGTCAGCACCGAGGTCGCGGCCTGGCTGATCGAGCAGCCCTGACCGTCGTAGGAGACATCGGCGACCCGTGCCTCGTCCCCCTCGCCCTCCAGGTGCACCCGCAACGTGACCTCGTCGCCGCAGGTCGGGTTGACCTGGAAGGATTCGCCGTCGAACGGCTCACGGAGCCCCCTGCCGTTCGGGTTCTTGTAGTGGTCCAGGATGATCTCCTGGTACATGCTCTCCAGCTGCACGCCTCACACCGCCCCGAAGAACCGCTGAGCCTCTCGCACGCCTTCCACCAGAGCGTCCACCTCGGACTCCTTGTTGTACAGGTAGAACGAGGCGCGCACGGTCGCCGGGACACCCATCCTGCGATGCAGCGGCCACGCGCAGTGGTGCCCCACCCGCACCGCGAGTCCCAGGCTGTCCAGCACCTGACCCGCATCGTGCGGGTGCACGCCATCGACCACGAACGACACCGCACCGCCGCGGTCGACGAGCTCGGTGGGTCCGATGACGCGTACCCCCTCGATACCGCCGAGCCCTTCGACAGCGGCCCCGGTCAGTGCCCGCTCGTGGGCGGCGATCCGGTCCATGCCGATCTCCGACAGGTACGCCACCGCGGCGCCGAGCCCAACCGCCTGCGAGGTCATCGGCACGCCCGCTTCGAACCGCTGCGGCGGCGGGGCGAACGTGGAGGTTTCCATCCACACCTGCTCGATCATCGAGCCGCCGGTCAGGAACGGCGGCATCGCCTCGAGGAGTTCGCGCCTGCCGTACAGCACACCGATACCAGACGGTCCCAGCATCTTGTGCCCCGAGAACGCCACGAAGTCGACACCGAGGTCGGCCACGTTCACCGGGCCGTGCGGCACCGACTGGCACGCATCGAGCACCGTGAGCGCACCCACCTCCGCGGCCCGTCGCACGATCGGCTCCGTCGGGTTGATCGTACCGAGCACGTTGGACTGGTGGGTGAAAGCGACGACCTTCGCGCGTTCGGTGATGACCTCGTTCAGGTCGTCGAGATCGAGCCTGCCCTCGTCGGTGACGCCGATCCAGCGCAGCCGCGCCCCGGTCCGCTGGCACAGTTGTTGCCACGGCACCAGGTTGGCGTGGTGCTCCATCTCGGTGACCACGATCTCGTCACCGGCTTCGATGCGGAACCGCTCGGCCGCCTCGCCCGCGGTGGCCGCGTTGCTCATCGAATAGGCCACCAGGTTGATCGCCTCGGTGGCGTTCTTGACGAACACCAGCTCGCCCACGTCGGCACCCACGAACCGCGCGATCGCCGACCGCGCGTCCTCATAGGCATCGGTGGCCTCCTCGGCCAGCTGGTGTGCCCCGCGGTGTACCGCCGCGTTGGACGTGGCCAGAAACCGCCGCTCCGCGTCGAGCACTCGCGCGGGCCGCTGCGAGGTGGCTCCCGAGTCGAGGTACGCCAGCGGCTTACCGTCGCGCACCGTACGCGCCAGTATCGGGAAGTCGGCGCGGAGCGCGGCGACGTCCAGCGGCTCGGGCGCCGCGCGATGGGTGTGGTCAACCGCTGTGGCTGTCATCGTGCCTGCTCCTCTCTGACCACTGGATCCGCCGGTGCGCCTGCCCCGGCTGCCGCGCGTCTCGCTGTGGGTGCCTCAAATCTTCGCAGGCTCCTGTTTGCCGGTGAACTTCGCGTAGCCGCTCGCCTCGAGGTCGTCGGCGAGCTCCTTGCCACCCGATTCGGCGACCCGGCCGTCGGCGAAGACGTGCACGTAGTCCGGCTCGACGTGCTTGAGGATCCTGCTGTAGTGCGTGATCAGCATGATCCCGGCGTCGCTGTTCGCGCGGAACTCGTTGACCGCCTGCGAGACCACGTGCAGCGCGTCCACGTCCAGCCCCGAGTCCGTCTCGTCCAGCACCGCGAACTTCGGCTTGAGCAGGCTCAGCTGCAGGATCTCGTGCCGCTTCTTCTCGCCGCCCGAGAATCCCTCGTTCACGCTGCGGTCCGCGAACTCGCCGGAGATGCCCAGCTTGGCCATCTCGTCTTTGACTTCCTTGACCCAGTGCCGCAGCTTGGGGGCCTCGCCTCGGACGGCGGTCGCGGCACTGCGCAGGAAGTTCGACATCGACACGCCGGGTACCTCGACCGGGTACTGCATCGCCAGGAACAGCCCGGCCCTCGCTCGCTCGTCGACGCCCATCTCCAGCACGTTCTCACCGTCAAGCAGCACCTCGCCTGACGTCACCTCGTAGCGCGGGTGACCCGCGATGGCGTACGACAGCGTCGACTTGCCCGAGCCGTTCGGCCCCATGATCGCGTGCGTCTCACCGGATCCGATCGTCAGGTTGACACCGTTCAGGATCGGCGTGGCGCCTTCGTCGGTCGTGACGCTGGCGTGCAGGTCCTTGATTTCCAGAGTGGCCATGAATGCTTGCTTCCTACTCTCAACCGTCCAATTGTGGTCTTGTGGGCCGGCGCCCGCGGCGCAGGCGGCGCGAGGCGGCGTTAGACGTTGACCGCCTCGAGCTCGGCCTCGATGGCCGCCTCGAGCCGCTCCCGCACGTCGGCTACGTCGATCTTCATCAGGATCTCGTGGAAGAAACCGCGCACCACGAGCCTGCGCGCCTGGTCGTGGGGGATTCCCCGCGACTGCAGGTAGAACAGCTGCTCGTCGTCGAACCGGCCGGTGGCGCTGGCGTGCCCGGCTCCCTCGATCTCGCCGGTCTCGATCTCGAGGTTGGGTACCGAGTCGGCGCGCGCCCCCTCGGTCAGCACCAGGTTCCGATTCAGCTCGAAGGTGTCGGTCGCCTCAGCGGCCGCGCGGATCAGCACGTCACCGATCCACACCGCGTGTGCGCCGTCGCCTTGCAGCGCACCCTTGTAGAGCACGTTCGACTTGCAGTGCGGCACTGCGTGGTCGACCAGCAGGCGATGCTCCTGATGCTGGCCCGCGTCCGCGAAGTACAGGCCGAGCATCTCCACGTCCCCGCCCGCGCCGGCATACCGCGCCGTCGGCGAGATCCGGACCAGGTCACCGCCGAGGGTGACCACGGTGTGCTTCAGCGTCGCGTCCCTGCCGAGCTTGAGGTGCTGCTCCGAGACGTGCACCGCGTCGTCGGCCCAGTCCTGGACCGACACCACGGTGAGCTTGGCACCGTCGCCGACGACGAACTCGACGTTGTCGGCGTAGGTACCGGAACCGACGTGATCGAGCACGATCGCGGCCTCGGCGAACTGCTCCACGCGGATCTGCAGATGGCCGTAGGCCGTCTTGCCCTCACCCGGACCCGTCACGCGCACCGTGGTGGCCGACTGCAGCACGGACTCGGCAGGCACGGTCACCACGGTGGCGTTGGTGAACGAGCTGTATGCCTGCGCGGACACCCGGTCGCTCGGTGCGCCCGCGGCGCCGAGCCTGCCATCGGCGCGGTCGGTGGTCTCGACCGAGACCTCGGCGGGCCCCTCGACGTCCACGACCGCCTTGCCATCGGCCACGGCCGAGCCGTCGTGCAAGCCGCGAAGCCGCTTCATCGGGGTGAAGCGCCAGTTCTCCTCCCGGCCACTGGGCACCTCGAAGGCTTCGACATCGAAACCGGTGAACCGCTCACCGCGCGAGGCGGCCGTTCCGGCCGCCTCGACGGC
This sequence comes from Haloechinothrix sp. LS1_15, assembly GCF_033042135.1. Lineage (NCBI taxonomy): Bacteria > Bacillati > Actinomycetota > Actinomycetes > Pseudonocardiales > Pseudonocardiaceae > Haloechinothrix > Haloechinothrix sp. LS1_15. Next base: position 19,912 of record NZ_WBXM01000007.1, read on the forward strand.
GGTGGCGACGTTGCTGTCCGCGCCCGCGGTGGCAGGCGTACCCGAGTAGTTCTCTTCGACACCCGTGGCTGTCATCAGCCGACGGCTCCTTCCATCTGCAGTTCGATCAAGCGGTTGAGCTCGAGGGCGTACTCCATCGGGAGCTCCCTGGCGATGGGCTCCACGAAACCACGCACGATCATCGCCATGGCCTCGTCCTCGGTCAGCCCCCGTTGCATGAGGTAGAACAGCTGGTCGTCGCTGACCTTCGACACGGTCGCCTCGTGCCCCATCGACACGTCGTCGTTGCGGATGTCGACGTAGGGGTAGGTGTCCGACCGCGACACGTTGTCCACCAGCAGCGCGTCGCACTTGACCGTGGACCGCGCGTGGTGGGCGCGCTTGGCCACCTTGACCAGGCCGCGGTACGAGGTGCGGCCACCGTTGCGCGCGACCGACTTGGACACGATCGACGAGGAGGTGTGCGGCGCCAGGTGCTCCATCTTCGCGCCTGCGTCCTGGTGCTGGTTCTCGCCTGCGAAGGCCACCGACAGCACCTCACCCTTGGCGTGCTCACCGGTCAGGAACACCGACGGGTACTTCATGGTCACCTTGGAGCCGATGTTGCCGTCGACCCACTCCATGGTGGCACCTTCCTCGGCCTTGGCACGCTTGGTCACCAGGTTGTACACGTTGTTCGACCAGTTCTGGATCGTGGTGTAGCGGCACCGCCCGCCCTTTTTGACCACGATCTCCACCACGGCCGAGTGCAGCGAGTCGGAGTCGTAGATCGGCGCCGTGCAGCCTTCCACGTAGTGGACGTAGGCATCCTCGTCGACGACGATCAGCGTGCGCTCGAACTGGCCCATGTTCTCGGTGTTGATCCGGAAGTAGGCCTGCAGCGGGATGTCCACGTGCACGCCCTTGGGGACGTAGATGAACGAACCGCCGGACCACACTGCGGTGTTCAACGCCGAGAACTTGTTGTCCCCCGCGGGGATCACCGAGCCGAAGTACTCCTCGAACAGCTCGGGGTGCTCGCGCAGCCCAGTGTCGGTGTCGAGGAACAGCACGCCCTGCTTCTCCAGGTCCTCACGGATCTGGTGGTAGACCACCTCGGACTCGTACTGCGCCGCGACCCCTGCCACCAGCCGCTGCTTCTCGGCCTCCGGGATACCGAGCCGGTCGTAGGTGTTGCGGATGTCCTCCGGCAGGTCGTCCCAGCTCTGCGCGGGCTTCTCCGTGGAGCGCACGAAGTACTTGATCGTGTCGAAGTCGATCTCCGACAGATCGGCGCCCCACGTCGGCATCGGCTTGCGGTCGAACAGCTTGAGGGCCTTCAGGCGCCGTTCCAGCATCCACTCGGGCTCGTCCTTTTTCTCCGAGATCTCCCGGACGACGTCGGCATCCAGCCCGCGACGGGCCTTCGCGCCTGCGACGTCGGTATCGGCCCAGCCGTACTCGTACCTGCCGAGAGACTCGATGGTCTCCTCCTGGGACAGCTGCTGTCCCTGGGACGTCGGCACCGCGGTGGTGGGCTGCTCTGCAGCGGCAGTCATGCGGGCTCCCCTCCGTCTCCTTCGTTCACCATGTTCGGGCTATTCCTGGCTATGCCTGGTTGTTCCCGGCTGTTCCCGGCCGCTCGGGACCGATCCCCGCCGCTTCGGCTAGGCCCGGTCGGGTTCCGGGCCGTCCACGGGACTATCCGCGGCCTCGCGAGCGGTGTTCGGATCGCCCTCGCCACCGCCACGGGAGTAGCCCGCCCAGGCTCCTGTGTGCTTGCCCCGCGAGCCCTCGGTAGTGCCCACGGGGACGTGCGTGGTGCACGCGGCGTCGCCGCGTGCGATCGTCGCCAGCCGCTGCACGTGCGTGCCGAGCAGCCTGGCGAACGCTTCGGTCTCCGCCTCGCACAGCTGCGGGAACTCCGCAGCCACGTGCGCGACCGGACAGTGGTGCTGGCACAGCTGTTCACCGCTGCCCGCCGCAGCCGTCGACGCAGCGTAACCTTCCCGGCTCAGCGCGGTCGCCAGCGCCTCCGCACGGGAGGCGACGTCCGGCTGTCGGGTGACGGTCTCCCGGTACGGACCGACCAGCTTAGTCACCCTGTGCTCGGCGAAGCTGCGCACCGCCTCCTGCCCGCCGTGCTCGGCGAGGAACCTGATCGCCGACACCGCCAGATCGTCGTAGGCGTGCCCGAACCGGGCCCTGCCCGCGTCGGTGAGCAGGAACAACCTGGCCGGACGCCCGCGACCCCTGCGGAGCCGCGCGGGAGCCTCCCGCGTCTCGGCTTCCCCATCGGCCAGCAGCGCGTCCAGATGCCTGCGTACCGCGGTCGGGCTGATACCCAGCCTGTCGGCCACCGCGGCCGCCGTGATCGGCCCCTCCTCCAACAGCAGGCGGGCGACCTCGTGCCGGGTCCCGCCCTCGTGCGTGGCAGGTGCGGCGGCGGGCGCCGGTGCGGCGGCGGATGCCGCCACCACGTCACCACTGGCGGGACGGCCGGTCACGCCCGGCTCGCCGTCCCGCTTGGCGACGTTGTCGACAGCTCCACTTAATTCCACAACACAAGTGTGTCGTATTTCGGCGGCCACGGCAAAGCCAGTCCCGCCAGCGGTGATGTGGATCACCCATGGTGGTCGCCGGGTGAGGTCGGCGACTGGCGGGACCGCGGTTCCCGCAGGCAGGCAGCCCGCGACACAGGCACCCGATACGCTTGCCCGCGTGGCGACGGCTCGCGACGCAGCGCACCCGGCGGATCGGGGCCGGGAGGCAGCCCCGGCAGCCCCACATGGCGCGCTGGAGACCGGTGAGCGACGCAGCCTGACCCTGATCCGCAGGTTCGGTATCGCGGGCTCGCTGCTGCTGGCCACGGGCTCGCTGGGAGCGGGAGCCGCCCCGGTACTCAACCCGGTGCACGAGATCGCGGTGTTGCGACTGTTCTCCCGGGCCACCACGGTGTCGCTGGCACTCGCCTTCGCGGGTATGGGAATCATGGTCGCCGCGTGGCTGCTGCTCGGCCGGTTCACCCGGCCCGGCAGGCCGACAACCGCCTCGCAGGCGCAGGTGATCGGGACGCTGGCGTGCTGGTCGGTCCCGCTGTTGCTCGTCCCCCCGCTGTTCTCCCGCGACGCCTACGTGTACCTGGCGCAGAGCGAGATCGTCCGACGCGGTATGGATCCCTACACGCTCGGCCCCGCGGCGGCACTCGGCGTCGACGACCCCTTCACCATGGGTGTGTCCAACGTCTGGCGCGACACCCCTGCCCCCTACGGCCCGCTGTTCTTGACCATCGGCAGCTGGCTCAACTCGGTCAGCGGCGGCAGCGTGATTCTCGGGGTCCTCGCGCATCGGGTGCTCGCGCTGATCGGGATCGGGCTGATCGTGTGGGCACTGCCCCGCCTCGCCAGCCGGTTCGGCGTGCCACCCGTCACGGCGCTCTGGTTGGGGGTGGCCAACCCGCTGGTGCTGTTCCACCTGGTGGCCGGCGTACACAACGAGGCCATCGCCATCGGTCTGATGCTGACCGGCATCGCCGTGGGCCTGGCACGCCTGCCGGTGCGGGTTTCCGGCGACCGACCGCCCCCGCTGCGTAACGGCGAGCTCGCTGGCCTGCTCATCGGCGCTGTGCTGATCAGCCTGGCGGCGACCATCAAGATCCAGGCGGCCGTCGCGCTGGGGTTCTACGGCGTCATGATCGCCAGAAGGTGGCACGGGCGGCTCCGTGACCTCGCCCGCGCCGCGCTGGCGCTGACCGTCGTGTTCGTCACGGTGGTGGTCACCGTATCGCTGGCCACGGGGTTGGGATTCGGCTGGTTCGAGTCGCTGAGCACCCCAGCGCGGATCCGCACCTGGCTTTCCCCGGTGTCGCAGCTGGCGAACCTCGGCGGCCTGCTCGGTGCCCACCTCGGGCTCGGCGATCACACCGATGCCCTGGCGAGCGTGCTGGCGACCCTGGGGGTACTGGTCGCCGGTGCGCTCACCGTCAAACTGCTGCTCGACAGCTTCCGCTGGCGGTTGCGCCCCGTCATCGGGTTGGGCATCGCCATGGCGGCCATCGTCACCCTCCACGTTTCGCTGCATCCCTGGTGGCTGCTGTGGGCGGTGGTGCCACTGGCGGCAGCCGCGGCCACCGCTCGCTTCCGGGTCGTCGCCGCTGCCGGAAGTGCCGCCATGGCGATGGTGATCCCCCCGACAGGGAGCACCTTCGACGGCCGGGAGTACGTGCTGTCCCAGGCCTACCTGGCCGCGGCCGTGGTGATCGTGATCGCGCTGCTACTACTCGCGCGTGCGGTGCCGATTTTGCCGAAGACCGCGTTGCAGCCGCTGGCGCAGCGGTCTCGCGGTGAACCCGCACCGTGATTTCCCTGACCTGATCCTGATCCACCGACCCCCAGGCCGAGGGCGTCGCACGTCACCACGGTGACCGGCGCGGTGAGGTGCCGTGAAGCGAGGTTTTACCCTTGAGTGTTGTGAACGAGTCCGGTACGTCGTCCCTCCCCCAGCTGGATCCGAGCGTCGGGGGCGATCGATCCGCGCTCGAGATCTCCGGGCTGGTGAAGCGGTTCGGCACCGTCACTGCCGTGGACGGCATCGACCTCGCCGTGCCGCGTGGCCAGCTGCTGGCCCTGCTCGGGCCCAACGGCGCCGGTAAGACGACGACCGTGGAGATCTGCGAGGGACATCTACGCCCCGATGCCGGGACCGCGCGCGTACTGGGCCTCGACCCCGTCGCCGAGGCGGCCACGCTGCGCCCGATGATCGGCGTCATGCCACAGGGCGGCGGGGCCTATCCCGGTGTCCGTGCCGAGGAGATGCTCCGGCTGATCGCCCGTTGCGCGGCGCGGCCACTCGATGTGGACTGGCTGCTGCGCATCCTCGGCCTGCACGATCACCGGCGAGTGGCGTTCAAACGGCTCTCCGGCGGCCAGCAACAGCGCCTGTCGCTGGCCTGCGCCATCGTGGGTAGACCGTCGCTGGTCTTCCTCGACGAGCCGACGTCGGGGATGGATCCGCAGGCGAGACGGCTCGTGTGGGAGCTACTCGGCGCGTTGCGCGCCGACGGAGTCAGCATCCTGCTGACCACGCACCTGATGGAGGAGGCCGAGACCCTCGCCGACCGTGTCGTGATCATCGACAACGGGCGCATCATCGCGGAGGGATCCCCGCGATCGTTGACGTGCGCCGAGCGGGACGGCGGTCACGTACGGTTCCGAGCCCAGGCCGGGCTCGACACCGGGTTGCTCGTCGACGCGCTGCCCGAGGGCTACCGCGTACGGGAGCTGAGCCCGGGCACCTACCGCGTCGACGGGCACGTCGACCCACAGGTGGTCTCGACCGTCACCGCCTGGTGCGCCCAGCAGGGCGTGCTCGCCGAGCAGCTGCACGTCGGTAACCGCGATCTCGAAGAGGTCTTCCTGGAACTCACCGGCAGGGAGTTGCGGTCGTGAGCGGCGCCGAGCCCACACCAGGCCGGTTCCCGCCGGGCACGTTCACCCCCGCCCCCGGAGCGGGGAGCCGGCCGGGGATGCTGTTCGCGCACGCTCGGGTCGAGACGCTGTTGACGCTGCGCCACGGCGAACAACTACTGCTGACGGTGCTCATCCCCCTCGCACTGCTCGTCGGGTTGAGCCTGCTCGACGTGCTGCCCGCGCCCGAGTCCTCGGCTACCGGCGCGGCTGGCACCGAGGTCGCTTCCCGGGTCGGCTGGGTGGCTCCTAGCATCCTGGCTCTCGCCGTGATGTCCTCGGCGTTTACCGGCCAGGCCATCTCGCTGGGCTTCGACCGTAAGTACGGCGTGCTCAAACGGCTCTCGGCGACGGCGTTGCCGCGCTGGCTACTCGTCTGCGGCAGGTTGGTCGCCGCCCTGGTGGTGGTCTGGCTGCAAGTGCTGGTGCTCGGTGCCGTGGCACTGGCACTCGGTTGGGCGCCCGCGCTCGCGGGACTCGCTCCAGCCGCGGCGCTGATCATGTTCGGTACAGCCGCGTTCGGTGCCCTCGGTGTGCTGCTCGGCGGCGCGCTGCGCGCCGACGTGGTGCTGGCGGTCGCGAACATCGTCTGGTTCGTGCTGCTGCTGGCCGGTGGGATTCTGCTGGTGCCCGAGGTGCTGCCGCCCGGCATCGCCGAGGTCGTCCTGCTGCTCCCCTCCGGTGCGCTGGCCGAGGGATTGCGGGTGGCGCTGCTCGACGGCACCACCTCGTGGCCCGCCCTTGTCGTGCTGGCGCTGTGGGCCGCGGCAGCCGCAGCGCTTGCGACAAGGACCACCCGGTTGACCTGAGACGCGCCGCGCCCGCGGCCTGCCAACGGCACACGCGCTTCCGGCTCCCGCCTACCCGGTGGTCGGCCGGGTCACACCGGGAACGGGGTCATCAACACCGACGATCACGCACCACATACCATCGACGCGTGTCCGCCAGTTCGCTGATATCTCGCGTGCGGCGCGTATCCCCCAGCGCGCTGATCTCCCGTGTGCCCTACCCGTCGGCGGCGGCGCGTACCGCCATCGGGATTGCCACCGTCGCGACCCAGGCGGGCATCGGGGTCACGGGTTCGATCGTCCGTGTCACCGATTCGGGGCTGGCCTGCCCGACCTGGCCGCAATGCCAGCCGGGCGCGATGCTGCCGTACGAGAATCCCGAGTATCCGATGCTCAACCAGTGGATCGAGTTCGGCAACCGACTGCTCACCATCATCGTCATCCTCGTCGCGGGCATCGCGCTGATCACCGCGTGGCGGATCCGCCAGGCACACCCCGAGCGCAGACGACCGGTGGTGCTCGGGTGGACGATCGTGGCCGGGGTCGCCGCCCAGGGCGGTATCGGGGCGCTGACGGTCATGTGGGATCTGGTCTGGTGGATGGTGGCGACCCACTTCCTCGCCTCGACGGTGCTGGTGTGGCTCGCCGTGTTGCTGGCCCATGCCTTCCATGAGGGCGACGAACCCGCACGGTTCCACCTGGGGGCGCGGGGGCGCGCGTTGCTGGTCTCCCTCGGTGTCGCGATCGCGGTGGTCCTGGTGTCGGGCACGGTGCTCACCGGTGCGGGCCCGCATGCGGGGGATCCGGACACCGAGCGGCTCGACGCGCCCATCGATGTCGTGGCCGGCGTGCACGCTGCGGCACTGGGGGTGTTTCTGCTGGTGCTGATCGCCATCGGGCTGCAGGCGGCCCGCGGCGGCGCATCGGCGGGCTTCCGGCGGCGCTACGCCGTGGTGTGGGCGCTGGCGTTGGCGCAGAGCGTGCTCGGGGTGGTCCAGTACCGCCTCGGGGTGCCGGAGCCGTTGGTGTCGCTGCACGTGCTGGGTTCGTTCGCCGTGCTCATCGCCACCGCCTCGCTGTGGTGCGCGGGACGCGACCGCGGTGACGCGCCTCAGCCACCGAGCCGCGCCGCGATGGCCGACGCGAACCGCGCGGTGGCCTCGGGTCCTGCCTGACGCAGCCCGAGCGAGGGCTCGCTGAGCTCCACTTCGAGCACCACGGGACGGCCGCAGCCGTCCCGCACCACGTCCACCCTGGCGTAGAGCAGCTCCGAACGTGACACGCCGAGAATGCCGCTCGTAGCGTCCAGTGTGTCCTCGGCCAGCAGGCGCACGTCACCGTCTGGCTCGGCGGTGGCGAGCTTCTCGGCGAGGAACAAACCGGACCCGTCGGCCCCGGTTGTGGCAGCCGCGCGTGTCAACATGGGTCCCTTACCGAAGGCGTGCGAGTAGGCACCACCAAAGAAGACCACGGCCGTCTCGCCGTCGGTGTCCACCGACGGCTGGTAGGGCTGCACCAACGCCGCCACTCCCCTGCTGTGCACCGTGTTCAGGTGCTCGCTCGCGGCGTCGTATCCCCCAGAGGGAAACCGGCGCGCCCCGCGGGATCCCGCGCCGACGGAGGGTTTGACCACGAACTCCGTATCGGGCCAGCGCGGCGTGGCGCCGGGCGGCACGACTTCGGTCGGCACGACGGGTACGCCCGCCGCTTCGAGATCGAGCAAGTAGGCCTTGTCGGTGTTCCACCGAACCACCCCGGCGGCATTGCACAACCGGGGGACGGACTCGCACCACGCCAGGAACTCCGCGCGCCGCTCCGGGTAGTCCCACGTCGCGCGCAGCACCACGAGATCGGCAGCAGCGACCGGGTTCGACGGATCGTCCCAGACGATCCAGCGCACCGCACAGTCCCGTTCGGACAACGCACGCGGCAACCCGGTCTCGTCACCGTCGCCGCTAGGGAGCTTGGCGCAGGTCGCGAGGTGGACGGTCGGACGGGCCGTCATGCCCGCGTCAGCGACCGCCCCATCCGGCGACGGCGCTCGGGTCCGATGTCGGTGGCGTTGACCGTCTCCGCGTCCCAGTTCGCGCGCTCCAGCCCGTCGACGCGGTCGATGAGCGCCTCGCCCGCCCGCACCGACGGCACCAGTACATCGCCCATCGCACCGTCTGCGCCGACCAGCACGACCCGCACCCCGCTGCGACCGATACCCTGCACCACGCCGCGGGCGGGGCTGCCGTGCTCGGCGACGAACCGCCGCGCGACGGCGACATCCCGTTGCTTCGGCGCGTCATCGGTTCCCGTGTTCTGCTCCGCTACCGTGTCAGCCACGGTGCACAGTGTAAGGCAGTGCCGCGCGCCGCGGGGTGCCACGGGAGGGGGGCCACGCGTGTTCCCGCTCACCAACGCGGGCGGCACGGGAAGGGAGCACGGATGCCGAAAGTCGTTCGAGTCACCGAGACGGGCGGCCCCGAGGTGATGACCTACACCGAACGCGACGTCCCCGAACCGGGGCAGGGAGAGCTGCTGGTGGATGTCGACGCCGCAGGGGTCAACTTCATCGATACCTATCACCGCAGCGGTGCCTACCCGCTTGAGCTCCCGTTCGTTCCCGGCCTTGAGGGTGCGGGCACGGTCAGCGCCCTCGGTAGCGGGGTCGATCGCTTCCGCGTGGGCGACCGGGTCGCCTGGGGGCACACCCTCGGCAGCTACGCCGAGCAGGTGCGGGTACCTGCCGAACAGGCTGTTCCCGTGCCGGACGGCATCGACAGCGCCACCGCGGCCGCCGCGATGCTGCAGGGCATGACCGCCCATTACCTGGTGGCCTCGGTGCACCCCGTCGCCGCTGGCGAGACCGTCCTGGTGCACGCCGGAGCCGGTGGAGTCGGCCTGCTGCTGATCCAGCTGGTCAAGGCACGCAAGGCGACGGTGATCACCACGGTGTCGACCACGGAGAAGGAACGGCTCGCCCGCAGCGCGGGTGCGGACGAGGTCATCGGCTACCAGGACTTCAGCTCCCGCGTCCGCTCGTTGACCGGTGGCCGGGGGGTCGACGTGGTCTACGACGGTGTGGGCCGCGCGACCTTCGACGAGAGCCTCGCCTCGGTCTGCCCGAGGGGCATGCTCGCGCTGTTCGGCGCGGCGAGCGGGCCGGTCGAACCGTTCGACCCCCAGCGGCTCAACAGCGCGGGGTCGGTGTTTCTCACCAGGCCCAAGCTGGCCGACTATGTCCGCACCAGGGAGGAGCTGGAGTGGCGAGCCGGGGAGATCTTCGATGCCCTCGCAGGCGGGCGGTTGACGATCCGCACCGGCGGCAGTTACGCGCTGTCCGACGCCGCGCGGGCACACGCCGACCTCGAGGCCCGGCGCACCACCGGCAAGCTGCTGTTGCTGCCGTAGCCGGGGCGGTTCTCATGCCCGCATCACCCGCGCGATCGGGATGCGAGCGGCCTGCCAGGCGGGAACGGCCGCACCCAGTAGCGCGGCGCCCAGACTGACTCCGGTGCCAAGCAGCACCGCTGCCCCCGGGAACGCGAGCCCGGCACCGTCCGGCATACCGCGGTAGAGGAGGTCGGTGGCCAGCCCGGTGGCCAGCAGTGAGACCAGGATGGCAGCGGCGGCGGCGACCGCGCCGACCAGGAGCGCCTCAGCCAGAACGATGCCAGCCAGGTGTCCTCGCCCGGCACCGACGGCGCGCCGCAGCGCCAGTTCGTCCACCCGCTCACGCACCGTCGCGAGCCCGATGTTGAGGATACCGAGTGTGCCGACGACCACAGCGACTCCCGCCAGCACGGTGAACAGTGTCCGCACCAGCGCCAGACTGTCGGCCTGCTGCTCCACCGTGTCGGTTCGGGCGAACGTCACGTCACCACCCAGCTCCATGGCACCGATCCGTGCCGCCATCGTGGTCCGCTGCCGCGAGCCGGGATCGTGCACCGTCACGGTCACGCCTGCGCGTTCCAGTAGGGCCGGGCTCCACCGCAGCGCCTCGTCCAGGCGGGTGTAGGCGATGGGCTGACCGTCACCGTCGTCGACCACACCGAGCACCCGCGGAGTGGGAGCAGGACCATCTTCGCCGATGCGCAGCTCCGCGTGCACCTCCCGGTCGGTCAGGAGCTCGGCGGCGGATTCGTTCAACACCAACCGCGGCGCGAGTGTGGGTTGATCGGCGAAGGTCAACCATTCCCCGGCGAGAACTCGGAAGGGACGGATGGTCCGGATGTCGCCGTCCATCGCCATCAGCTCCAGCCCCAGGTGCGCGCCGTCGTGAACATCACGGGTATCCCCGAGCGCTCCCTGCGCCGTCACCACCGCCACCGCGTCGGTCCCCCGGGTGAGCGTCTCCAGCTCCGCCACGGTGCGGACATCGCCCGGTGAGAACGACGCCGTGTAGGTCGGTGCGTGACCGGACGAGCGCTCGGCCTGGCTCACCACGGCTCGCTCGGCCACCGTGGACGAAGCCTGCACCACCGTAATGGCCAGCACGCCGACGAACAGGCTCAGTACCGCCAGCGCGCTTCGCAGCGGGCGCGCTCGCAAACCCTGTGTGGCGACGACCGCAGCCGTGCGGACACCGGTCATCATCGGCCGCACCGCTTGCCTCCGGTGCCGTCACTCACCACGCGGCCGTCCGCGATGCGTAACACCCGATCCATCCGGTTGGCGTAGCTTTCGTCGTGGGTGACCATGACCACCCCGCATCCCCGCCGTGTCAGCCCACGCAGCAGCTCGATGACCTCCGAGCCGGTCACGGAGTCGAGCGAGCCGACGGGTTCGTCTGCCAGCACGAGACGCGGTTGGCGTAGCAGCGCTCTGGCGATGGCCACTCGCTGCTGCTCGCCACCGGAGAGCTGTGCCGGGTAGCGTGATGCCAGCTCACTGAGACCGACCTCAGCCAGTACGGCGCGAGCCCGCTCGCGACGCCTGCGGCCTGGCGTCCAGTCGCGCCCGTTGAGCAGCGGAACCGCGACGTTCTCCTCGGCGGTCAAGTGGTGGAGCAGATAGAACCGCTGGAAGACGAAACCGAAAGTGTCGCTGCGCAGCCTTGCGGCGACCGCATCGGGCACCCGGGTAACGTCGCGACCGTCCAGCTCGTAGTAGCCCTCGTCCGGCGAGTCGAACAGTGCCATCAGGCTCAACAATGTGCTCTTGCCCGATCCCGACCGACCGAGGATCGCCATGCTCTGCCCTTCGTAGACGTCCACGGTCATCCCGTCGAGCACCCGTTGCCGGGTAGCGCCCTGTCCGAGGGACTTCCCGATTCCCGACATCGCCATCAGCGGGGCAGTCACGACCCCACCCCTGGTGCGGGCACGGCTAGTTCCTCACCGCCATCCAGGCCGGCGCGGACCTCGATCACCACACCGTCGGTGATCCCGAGCTCCACCTCCCGGGTGACTCGCTCACCGTCCGAGTCCACCACGTCCACCGAGCCGGTGCCGGTGACCCCCGCCACGGCCTCGACCGGCACCGCGACGACGTCCTCAGCCCGGCCTGTGGTGACCCCCATCAGTGCGGGAGCGCCAGCGTGCACGCGCACCTCGTCATCCGGTGCGCACACCACCCGCATGTCCCCGCTGGAGTCCGCACTCTGGACCGTGCCCAGCAGCGTGCAGTCGAAAGGCCCCCGACCGGACGGGATCTCGACACGCACCGGACCGAGCTCGCCGTAGAGCCGGTGCGCCTTTTCGGGGGCGACCTCAGCGACGACGCCGTAACCGGTCCATGTGGCAGTGGCGACCGGTAACCCTTCGACAACGTCCTCACCGTCGTCGACCAGCCACTCTTCCAGCGAAGCCTGGCTGGGAAGCTCGATGTCGTGCTCCTCGCCAGCGAGCACCGCGCCAAGACGCTCCCCTTCGGTACGCTCCACCACCAGCGTTCCATCTTCCGGCGCCGCCACGATGAACCGCGGGTTCGCCACCACCTGGGCATCGAGGGTGAGCACACTGACCACATCCCGCTGCTCGGCGGTAACCGTACGGGTGATGTCCGACCGCGGCTCCAGTTCGGGCACCGACCGCTCGGACGCCCCGTCCTCGCCGCAGGCCACCACTGCGACCGTCACCACCGTAGCTACGACGAGCCGAACGAGCCGTATCGCGTACCTCATTCCGGACTCAACCGCCCAGTGCAGTTCAACTCCACATCGTGACGAATTCCGCTGGGGTCGCCGAGTTCCGCCTGGCTCAGGTACTCGTCGTACAGCTCCCGCCCCGCATCGTCGAGTTGTTCACGCATAAAACGTGTATCACGCGCCTCGTGCAGCATCGCCAACGCTTCCCTGGCGGCGTCCTCGTCCTCGGCGTAGACGTCCAGCCACTCCCGTTGCCACGCGCAGATATAGAACGATTCAGCGAATCCCTGGCCGTGCCCTTCCTCGTAACGAGTGGGCTCATCGCTCGCAGGCGGATACTCGTCGGGGAACTCCATTCCGTCCGGCAGTTCGAGATCGTGCTGGGCATGCTCGTATTCGGCGCGCGCTTCCTCGGCGTCCATCAGCCCATCCCCGCCCGAATCAGAGCACGCGGTCAACGCTGCTAGCGCCACCATCGTGATCGCTACCCGTGATGTTCGCATAGGCTTGCCTCGGCTGTGTGTCGCTCGCGAGCCGAGTGGTGAGCCAACACACACTCGCCCACCACTCGGCTCTCGCTCAGTAAGTTCAATAAGTTAGATGGCCAGCCCAGGTATTATCCTGCCACCACCTCGCTTCTCCCATTCGCCCGTTAAATGCGAACCTCTTCCCTGAGGGAATCGTGGTCGACCCATCGTGCAGCCTGAATGTTTGCGTCCCGGTCCCATTCCATTGGTTTGTCCTGGTGAACTGGTCGTTGGCTGTGTCACGCAAGCCCAATCTTGTATACGTAGCAGTATTATCGTATAAATCCAAAACGATCGGACCAGTGTAGGTATGTGTCCGGTAATTGCTGTACTGTACGAGATAACCGCCTCGATTAAGTTCACCACCGATGTGCGTCTGATCCTGGGCTTGTGCCCCACTGAGACCGAGCAGGGACATCGTGATAACGCTCGCCGCCCCGGCGACGAACTTGGTTGCCAACCTCATTGATCCTCCCAGTGTACGACCGTTGTCGACGCCGTCGGCGCGGCGCCACACACCATTGTGTGACACGAGGTGGATGATGTCCCGTATCTTTCAGGCACACCGCCGTTACCCGAACGACCAGTTCACTCGTAGCTAGCAGCAAGCAGACCCGCCCAGCGTGCGCACAACCATTTCCTCACCAGGTGCGCACGATTACATGCGCCGAACTTGTTGATAAGATTCGACACATGATATTTTACAGCGCGTTCACTCAAGTGCTTTAGCTGGCCGATTTTCCGGTCCGTGTACCCATCTGCCACCAGAGATACGATCTCTTCCTCCCGGCGACTCAATTCGATTCCGTTCAATGTGTCGTCCCCGGTTCCCTGAAAGATTCGCAGCAGCGACTCACCCACTCGTGGACTCACCCAGGTCGTACCGTCGCATACCGTGTGCACCACATCTCGAAGGTGTCCCGCTTGATCGTCTACGGTGATAATGCCTGCTATAGCGCCATCGCGTAGCGACGTCACGTCCTGCGGAATCGACACCGCACGGCCGACAACGATCACCGGTGCGATTGTCGCCGATCGTGTCAGTTCCTCACTCCAGTGACGGAGATTCGACCAACCGCACGTAACCGTATCAACGACAACGACGTCGTAGCGTAACTCGGCGAGTCTCGCAGCTAGACTGTGATGGTTATCGATAACGTCGACTAACCGCAGTCCAGGATCCGCTTGAATTAGCGAGATGGCGCCAACACCACCAATCGAACGAGGCGTCACCACCACGATGTCAAGGTACTTACCGTCCCCAGAACGAACATCTGGCCTGGAATGATCGTCCACGAAGCCCCCATGATGAGATCCCGTCGGGCCCCGCGCGGCGGGGCCCGACGGTACGTACACGACTCGCTCAGATCGTATCGACCACGGGGCGGTCCCATCCAGGGTTCCCGCGCCTCGCAGCACGCTTCACAGCCCCGACGGCGGGCACCCCCATGGTGCCCGCCGAGCCGAGTATCGATTCTCAGCCGCCGGTGACCGATACCCCGTCGATGACGAACACCAGGGTCTCGTCCGGGCCGATCGCGGGTGGGCTGCCCTGCTCGCCATAGCCCAGCTCCGGCGGCACCACCAGCAGCCTGCGGGTGTCCTCCGCGATGCCGAGCAGACCTTCGTTCCAGCCGTCGATCACCATCTCCGACTGGCCGACGTTGTCGACGCTGAAGGTCTCGTCCCGTTCCCACGAGCCGTCGACCCACTCGCCGTCGGAGAAGGTCACCAGCTCGTAGTGCACCTCGACGGTGTCGCCTTCCTGCGCCTCGGCTCCCGTGCCCTCCTCGAGGTCCTCGACGAGCAACTCCTCCGGTGCCGCGCAGTCTTCCGGCACGGTGATCTCCGGTCGTTCACCGGGATCGCCGTCCACCGTGAAATCCTCGGCCGTGCAGTGATCCTCGTCGTCGGCGTCGTCCGTGTCGTCGGCGTCCGCCGGCTCGACCGGGGTCAGGTCCGTGCCTGGCGGTTCATCCGACTCCTGCTCACCGGGCGGGCTGCATGCGCCGAGGACGAGCGCTGCGGCTACCGCCGTGACGATTGTGCCTGGTTTCCGCATGGCCGTTAGCTTAGCGGTCGACCAACCGGCCGCTCTGCGGACGGGGTCGGCACGCGAGACCGGTATGACAATGCCGCCCCTGCTGCCGTGGACCCCGGGGCCGGAGCAGGTCAGGTCAGCGATGCGTGCTCGTACCAATCACGCCGTCCAGCACGCCGCCGCCCGCTGTACCGGGGTGCACCACTCCCAGCCGTTGCGTAGCCCTGGTCAGGGCAACGTAGAGATCGTTTAGCCCCCGCTCGGACTCGACGGCGATCTCGTCCGGCGCGACCACCACGACCTCATCGAACTCCAGCCCCTTGGCCTGCTCCACGGTGAGCAACGACACCCTGTCGGCGCCGTCCTGCGTTCCGGGCATCCCCCGCGACAGCCCACTGGACAGCTCGGGCTGTCGCTGCCGGGGGCACAGCACGCCGAGCGTCCCTTCCCGCATCATCGACAGCTCCGCGGCCACCAGGTCAGGCAGGCGGGATTCGACCGGCTCGCCAGCCAGCTCCACCTGCCAGGGTTCGTTCCCGGCGTGCCGAACCGGCAGCGGACGCGACATCGCTGGTGCGAACCGGGCGAGCACGGTAGCCGCCACTTCGGCGATCTCGGCTGGTGTGCGGTAGTTCACCGTTAGCTCCGCCAGCCGCCACCGGGTCGCCACGTACGGTTCGAGCACCTCGGCCCAGCTCGACGCGCCCGCCGATGCGCTGGTCTGCGCCACATCACCCACCACGGTCATCGACCGGTTCGGGCACCGGCGCATGATCAACCGCCAATCCATGGCGCTGAGCTCCTGCGCCTCGTCGATCACCACGTGCCCGAATGTCCAGCTGCGATCCGCCGCGGCCCGCTGCGCCGCCGTCAGCTCGCTGCGCTCCCGCTCGCGCTCGGCGAGCAGCTCGGCGTCCAGGATGTCGGCGACCCGCAGCCGTTCCTCGTCGGCCAGCTCGTCGTCCTGCTCCAGAACGTGCAGCACGCCCTCGGCATAGGCCCGTTCTTCCCGTTCGGCGTGCTCGGCGCGGGCGCGCCGCTCGCTGTCGTCCTCGCCGAGCAGCTCGGCCAGTTCGTCAAGCAGCGGGACGTCGGCGGGGGTCCAGGCGATCGACTTGCTGCGCACGATCACGTCGATCTCCGTCGCGGACAGGTCCTCGCCCGCCGCCCGAGCCAGGTCCTCCCGATCGGTCAGCAGCTCACCGAGGAGCTGCTGCGGGGTGTACTCGGGCCACAGCCAGTCCAGCACCCGCTGTACCGCCTCCTCGCGGGCCAGCTCATCCCGGATATCGGCGACGTCCTGCCGGTCGAGCAGCTCGGTGTCGGGATCCTCGTCGTCGGTGTAGCCGATGTCCGGGACACCGTCCAGGATCTCGGTGGCCAACCCGTGCGCCGCTTGCTCGGCGAGCATGGCCAGCAGTGTCTCGCGGAACACCCGACGCGCGAGGTTGTGCGGCTTGCCGCTCGCGCGGGCCTTGGCCCTGGCCGCCGCTACGGTCTCCGGATCCACCACCAACGTGTCCCGCTCGCTGTGCACCGTCAGCGGTTCGTCCGGCACCCGTTGCCTGCTCGCCACGGCCGCGGCGAGCACGTCGACCATGGCGGTGCGTCCTTTGATCTCGCCGCCTTCCCTGCTGTCCGCGCTGCGCACCCGGATGCCGGGGAACAGGTCACCCATGGTGGCGAGCAACACACCCGTCTCACCGAGTGATGGCAGCACCTGGCCGATGTAGTGCAGGAACGTGGTGTTCGGCCCGAGCACGAGCACGCCGCGGCTGGACAGCGACTCCCGGTGCTCGTAGAGGAGGTACGCCACCCGGTGCAGCGCCACCGCCGTCTTGCCGGTTCCCGGCCCGCCCTGCACCACGAGCACGCCTGCGGCGGGGGCGCGAATGATCCGGTCCTGCTCGGCCTGGGTCGTGTCCACGATGTCGCGCATGTGCTCGCCACGCTGGCGGTTGAGCGCGGCGAGCAACGCCGCTTCCCCGGCCAGCCCCAGGTCCCGGCCGGAGTCCTCGGCGTCGAGGTCCAGGATCTCGTCGTCGATGTCGACCACGTTCCGCAGCCGCAACCGCAGGTGCCGCCTGCGCCGCACGCCCTGCGGCGAGGCCGCCGTCGCCAGATAGAAGGGTCGTGCCACCGGGGCGCGCCAGTCGACGAGCAGCGGTTCGTAATCGCCATCCTCGTCGAGCAACCCAATCCGGCCGATGTGGATGGTCTCACCATCGGTGTTGTCGAGCCTGCCGAAACACAACCCCGCCTCGACCCCGTCGAGCTGCGCCAGCCGCTCGCGGTACATCGTGGCGGATACGTCCCGCTCGGTCCGTTCCCATGGCGTGCTCCCCGCCCTGGTGAGCGCGCGATCGAGTTCGCGGGAGGCCTTCTGGCGTTCCTCGTCCAGTTTCCGGTACAGCTTGGCGACGTACCGCTGCTCGGCAGCGAGGTCGTCCGCCGGATCGTCGCCGTCCCGCTGGTTCCGCCAGATACCGGTGCCGGTCGTGTCGTGCTGGCCGGATGCGGTCACCACACCCCCACTTGTCTGCTCCTCCGGTGCCACGGGCGAACCGTCCGCGGGCGAGCACGGCTGGCCGCCGGATCACATCCCGTCCGGGGACTCAGCGGATCGCGACGCAGCCGGAGACGCCGACCATCCAACGTACCCCAGTACTGAACGGGCTCGCCAGCAAGAACGCTGTCCGCCGCCGGGGTGCGGCGCTACAGCGGGAAGCCGAGGGCCGGCAGTCCGATCGCGGCGTCCACCGCGAGCGCGCAGAACACGATCATCAGGTACGTGTTCGAGCGGTGGAACAGCGCCATCGGCTTGGTCTTCTCGCCGTCGCGCACGGCCGCGTACAGCCGGTGCGCGTAGAACAGGAACCAGCCGCCAGCAAGCATGGCGAACAGCGCGTAGATCCAGCTCGTCGCGGGCACAAGCAACAGCGTCCAGCCCACCATGACCCAGGAGTAGACGACGATCTGCCGCGCCACGTGCACCGGGCTGGCGACCACGGGCAGCATCGGCACGCCCGCACGCTCGTAATCCTCCCGGTAGCGCATCGCCAGCGCCCAGGTGTGCGGTGGGGTCCAGAAGAAAATGACCCCGAACATCACGAACGCGGGCCACTCCACGGTCCCGGTCACCGCGGCCCAGCCGATGACGACCGGCATACAGCCGGCGGCGCCGCCCCACACCACGTTCTGCGCGGTGCGCCGCTTCAGCAGCAGGGTGTACACGCCGATGTAGAACGCGATCGTGGCGACGGCGAGCAGCGCAGCGAGCGTGTTCACGGTGAGGTACAGCACGCTGAACGAGCCCACGCCCAACGCGAGACCGAAGACCAACGCGTGGCTCCTCGGCACCGAGTCACGCACCAGCGGACGCTTCTTGGTGCGGTTCATCACCTTGTCGATGTCCGCGTCGAGCACGCAGTTCAGCGCGTTGGCGCTGCTCGCCGCCATCGTTCCGCCCGCGAGCGTGGCCAATACCAGCCACGGTGACGGGATCTCCCTGCCTGCCAGGAACATCGCGGGAATCGTCGTCACCAGCAACAGCTCGATAACCCGGGGCTTGGCCAGCGCGACGTACGCCCCGACGCGCTGTAGGCCGCGCCGCCAACCGCCGACCGCCACCGCCCGGCGGCCACGTGACGCCCGGCGCTGCCCAGCGTCCTCACCAGGGGCCGCGCCGGAACGCGGGGACTCGACGTCGGCACCCGGCTCGCTGGACGAGCCAGCGTTGACCAACGTCATGTCACTCCTTCTTCCGGGGCCCGCACGATCCGCGGGGCCCTCTGGGGCCTGTCGGGATCTCACCGCGCCTCGCAGTGTCTCGTCCTGCCGAACGCCGCGACGCGTACCACGATGACCCCACCGCCCGCGCCGCCCGCGCAACTGCCTCGGCTTTCGCTCAAACATGGTAATCACGGCATCGAGTACGATCTGCGGTGGGTGCTCCGGCTCGGGGCGCACGGGTGCACACCGGACAACCGCTAGGCTGGCGCGGGTGTCCGGCGCCTCCGCAGCGCTGAATAGCGCTGTGCGACGTTGTGTAGCAGCGTTGTGTAGTACTGTGCCCTCCCCCACACCCACCGATCAGCCTCGACGAGCGCGACGGCACACGTAACGAACCGCGACAGCGAGAGTAAGGAAACCAGTGTCGGAGACCACCACCCTTGCCGACGATGACCCGCGCCTGCGTCAGCGGCTGCCGGAGGACTGGACCGAGCTCGACACCAGGGCGGTGGATACCGCTCGGGTGTTGGCGGCCGATGCGGTGCAGCACTGTGGCAGCGGTCACCCTGGCACGGCGATGAGCCTGGCGCCTGCGGCGTACACGCTGTTCCAGCGTGTGATGCGCCACGACCCGTCTGACCCCTCGTGGCGGGGTCGGGACCGGTTCGTGCTCTCGGCTGGCCATTCCAGCCTCACGTTGTATATCCAGCTGTTCTTCGCCGGGTACGGGCTGGAGCTCGACGACCTCATGCGGTTGCGCCGGTGGGGTTCGCACACCCCGGGTCATCCCGAGTACGGGCACACCGCCGGGGTGGAGACCACGACGGGCCCGCTCGGGCAGGGGCTGGCCAACGCCGTGGGGATGGCCATGGCCGCCCGCCGCGAGCGCGGACTGTTCGACCCGGATACGCCCGCAGGGCAGAGCATCTTCGACCATCACGTCTACGTGATCGCCTCGGACGGTGATATCGAGGAGGGTGTCACCTCCGAGGCGTCCTCGTTGGCCGGCCGTCAGCAGCTGGGCAACCTGGTGGTGATCTACGACGACAACCAGATCTCCATCGAGGACGACACCGCGATTGCACTGGACGAGGACACCGCCGCCCGCTACGCGGCCTATGGCTGGCACGTCCAGGTCGTCTCCTCCGGCGAGGACGTGGCAGGCTTCGAGGCCGCCGTCGAGGCGGCGAAGGCCGAGACCGAGCGGCCCTCGTTGATCGTGCTGCGGACCGTGATCGGCTACCCCGCGCCGAAGCTGATGAACACCGGCAAGGCCCATGGCGCCGCGCTGGGCACCGAGGAGGTCGCCGCGGTCAAGCGGGTCCTCGGCTTCGATCCCGAGCAGGACTTCGCCGTGGCCGACGAGGTGTTGGCGCACGTGCGCGATGTCGCCGAGCGGGGCAAGCGGGCCAGGACGGACTGGGAGCAGCGCTACGCCGACTGGGCGGCCGCCAACCCGGAGCGCAAGCAGCTGGCCGAGCGCCTCGCCGCGCGCGAGCTGCCCACCGGCTGGACCGAGGCGCTGCCCTCGTGGGAACCCGATGCCAAGGGCATCGCCACCCGCAAGGCCTCGGGCGCCGTGCTGGCCGCCCTCGGCGAGGTGCTGCCGGAGCTGTGGGGCGGCTCGGCCGATCTGGCGGAAAGCAACAATTCCCTGATCCCCGATGCCGACTCGTTCGGCCCGTCCAGTGCCAGCACGAAGCTGTTCACGGCCCAGCCCTACGGCCGTAACCTGCACTTCGGCGTTCGCGAGCACGCGATGGCCGCGATCTGCAACGGGATCGCGCTGCACGGCCACACCCGCCCGTACGGCGCCACGTTTTTGATCTTTTCCGACTACATGCGTCCCGCAGTCCGGCTGTCCGCACTGATGCGGCTGCCGGTGACCTACGTCTGGACACACGATTCGATCGGCCTCGGCGAGGACGGGCCCACGCACCAGCCCGTCGAGCACTTGGCGTCGCTGCGGGCCATCCCCGGCCTCAACGTGGTACGCCCGGCTGATGCGAACGAGACCGCGGCGGCGTGGCGGCGCGCCCTGGAGATCACCGACGCACCGACCGGGCTGGCTCTGACCCGCCAGAACGTGCCGGTGCTCGACGGCACCAGCGCCGAGGGCGTGGCCAGGGGCGGCTACATCCTCACCGACGACCCCGCAGGCGACACCGAGCCGGATGTGATCCTCATCGCCACCGGTTCCGAGGTCCAGCTGGCGGTCGCCGCGCGCGAGCAGCTCACCAGCGAGGGAATCGCCGCACGTGTGGTGTCCATGCCCTGCGTCGAGTGGTTCGACCAGCAGGACCCCGCCTACCGCGAGCATGTCCTCCCCTCCCGCGTGCACGCCCGCGTGGCGGTGGAAGCCGGTATCGCGCAGCCATGGCACCGGCTGGTCGGTGCCACCGGCGAGATCGTCTCCCTGGAACACTTCGGCGCCTCGGCCGACTACCAGACCCTGTTCCACGAGTTCGGTTTCACCGCCGAGGCAGTCGCCGATGCCGCGCGACGCAGTATCGGCAACACTGGCCAGTAAGGGCCTCGAGGCCGTCCGGGACTCGGGCCCGGCAGGCCCGCGACACCGAGCTGCCCTACGAACGGAAGGGAGCCCGTACCCCATGACGACGACCGACCGACTCGGCCAGCTCGCCGCACACGGCGTATCGATCTGGCTCGACGACCTCTCGCGCGAACGGCTGCGGTCGGGGCAGCTGACCAAGTTCATCCGCGACTACCACCTCACCGGTGTCACCACGAACCCGACGATCTTCGCCGGTGCGTTGGCCTCCGGGGCCGCCTATCGTGACCAGGTCCGGGAATTGGCCACCAGGGGCGCGGACGTGGACACCGCGGTCCGTGAGATCACCACCAGCGATGTCCGGGAGGCCTGCGACGTCTTCCGCGACGTCTACCAGAGCACCGGTGGTGTCGACGGGCGGGTCTCCATCGAGGTGGATCCGCGCCTGGCACGGGACACCGAAGCCACCGTGGCCGAGGCCGCTGAGCTGGCCAAGGTGGTCGACCGGCCCAACCTGCTCGTCAAGATCCCGGCGACTCGCGAAGGGCTACCCGCGATCACCCGCACACTGGCTGAGGGAATCAGCGTGAACGTCACGCTGATCTTCTCCGTCGAGCGGTACCGCGAGGTCATCGAAGCGTTCTTCGCGGGGCTGGAGCAGGCCGCCGACAACGGCCACGACCTCGCCTCGGTCGCCTCGGTCGCCTCGTTCTTCGTCTCCCGCGTGGACACCGAGGTGGACAAGCGCCTGCGAGCAGGCGATGCCGAGCGCGCCACGGACCTGCTCGGCACCGCGGCGATCGCCAATGCCCAGCTGGCGTATGCCACCTACACCGAGCTCTTCGGCGAACAGCGCTGGCAGCGGCTGGCAGCGGCAGGCGCGCGCCCACAGCGGCCGCTGTGGGCCTCCACCGGAGTCAAGGATCCGGCATACCGTCCCACCCGGTACGTCGACGAGCTGGTCGTGCCCGGCACCGTGAACACCATGCCGGAAGACACCCTGCACGCGGTGGCCGAGTCCGCCGAGATCGCCGGTGACGTGGTGACCGGTACCGAGCAGCAGGCCCGTGCCGTATTCGACGGGCTGCGTGCCGTGGGTGTGGATCTCGACGACGTGTTCGTCACCCTCGAGGACGAAGGGGTGGCCAAGTTCGAGAAATCCTGGGCCGAGCTGCTCGACACCGTGCGAGCCGAGCTGGCTGCCGCGGCAGGCGACGCGGGAAGCGGCCGCTGACATGGGTGAGGTCAGCGAGATCAACGCCGTCACCATCGCCAGCACCGGACTGGACGCCGCTGCCCAGCCGTTGATCGCCGAGCTGGTCACCGACCGCGTGGCTTCCCGGCTGACCGCGCAGGATCCTGGGCTATGGGGCGAACAGGCGCGGGACGAGGCCGCCATACGGCTTGGATGGACGGCGCTGCACCAGAGCTCCCGCCCGCTCATCGGGGAGATCGCCACGCTGCGCGAGCAGCTCCTCGACGAGGGCATCGACCGGGTCGTACTGGCGGGGATGGGCGGCTCGTCACTCGCCCCCGAGGTGATCGCCAAGACCGAAGGGGTGGCGCTGACCGTACTGGACACCACCGACCCCGGCCAGGTTGCCGACGCGCTGGCAGGGGAGCTGGCCAGGACCGTGCTGGTGGTCTCCTCGAAGTCCGGCGGCACGGTGGAGACCGACAGCCACCGGCGGGTATTCGTCGACGCCTTCGCCGAAGAAGGTATCGACCCGGCTAGCCGGATCATCGTGGTCACCGATCCGGGCACCCCGCTGGCCGAGTTGGCCGAGCGCGAGGGGTACCGCAGGGCCTTCCTTGCCGATCCGCACGTCGGTGGCCGGTACTCCGCGCTGTCCGCGTTCGGGCTGGTGCCCGCGGGACTCGCGGGAGCGGATATCGCCCGGATGCTGGACCAGGCGGCAGCGGCTGCCGAGGCGCTGTCGGCCGATTCCCCTGACAATCCCGCGCACCGCTTGGCTGCGGCGCTGGCCGCCGCACACCTCGAGGGCGCGGAGAAGGTCGTGCTGACCAACTCCGACCTCGGTGGCCCCGGTGCGCTCACCGGCTTCGGCGACTGGATCGAGCAGCTGCTGGCGGAGTCCACCGGCAAGCAGGGCACCGGTCTGCTGCCGGTTGTGGTGGAAAGCATCGACGCACCGGCGTTCCAGATGCCGGGTTCTGACGCGACACCGGTCGCGATCGGCCCGGCCCGGCGCGGTGCCGCGGTGGCCACCGAGGGGCCGCTGGGCGCTCAGTTCCTGCTTTGGGAGTACGCCACCGCGATCGTGGGGCGCCTGCTGGGTGTCAACCCGTTCGATCAGCCCGACGTCGAGGCCGCCAAGCAGGCGGCACGGGCACTGCTGGACAGCGGTGACTCCGGTGATGCGGACGCTGCCTCCGGAGCCCGAGCGGGCGAGACGCCGCTGCTGCTGGCCGTCGGCGCGGTCGAGGTGTACGGCAACGCGGGGACCGACGCTACTCCAGACGATCTCGACGGCGTGTTACGCACGTTCCTCGCCACTGTGCGGCACGGAGGCTACCTGGCGGTACACGCGTATCTCGACCGTCTCGACGACGCCTCGGCATCGCTGCTGCGACCGGAGCTGGCCAGGCGCGTTCCGGCCCACGTCACCTTCGGGTGGGGCCCACGGTTCCTGCACTCGACGGGGCAGTACCACAAGGGCGGACATCCCAACGGCAGTTTCCTGCAAATCACCGGGCAGGCAGAGCGGGATCTGGCGGTGCCGGGCATGCCCTACACCCTCGGCGAACTCCAGCTGGCGCAAGCCGTCGGGGACGGCCGGGTCCTCACCGAACGCGGGTTTCCGGTGCTGCGGCTGCACCTGACCGACAGGGCCGCGGGACTCGCGCAGCTGATCCGCGCCATCGAGGGCCTATGACCGCACCACAGGTCGTCGTCTACCCGGACGCTGACGTACTGGCCGCGGCCTGCGCAGCCCGCATGGTCACCACGCTGACGGACGTGCAGTCGGCCACAGGGTCAGCATCGGTGGTGCTGACCGGCGGCGGGATCGGTATCGCCGTGCTCGACGCGCTGCGCCGCTGTGCCGCCAGGGACGCCATCGACTGGGGTCGGCTCGACGTGTACTGGGGCGACGAGCGGTTCGTGCCACGGGACGATGGGGAACGCAACGAGAAGCAGGCCCGCGAGGCCCTGCTCGATCACGTCGATGTCGATCCCGGCCGCATCCATGCCATGCCCCCCTCCGACGGGTGGTGTGGGGACGATGTGGGCGCGGCGGCCGCGTGGTACGCGGAGGTACTCGACCGGCAGGCGCGCGGCGAGCACCGCACCGGCGCGCCGATGTTCGACCTGCTGCTGCTCGGCGTGGGCGGCGAGGGACACGTGGCGTCGATCTTCCCGTCCTCACCAGCGGCCCGCGACACCGATCACCTGGTCACCGCCGTGCGTGACTGCCCCAAGCCGCCTCCTACCAGGGTGTCGCTGACCTTGCCCGCGATCCGACTGGCGCGCGAGGTGTGGATCGTCACGGCGGGCGAGGCGAAGGCGGACGTCCTCGCCGCGGCTTATACCGGCGCGGACGAAGTCAACCTGCCGGTGGCCGGGGCACGTGGCCGGTCGCGTACCCGGTGGCTCCTGGATGCCGGCGCCGCATCGGCGCTGCCCGAGTTGGATCAGACACACCTGCTCTGATCAGACACACCTGCTCTGCCGGGTTCGGTGTGCCACACGACGCCCGGCTGCCGTTCCCATTCGTTTGCATAAGCACAGGAATCGAGCGGAGTGACGCGCTGCGCGTCCCGCAGGCCCCTGGATCGGCTCCTTCCCTGTAGGAGACCCACCAGTCAGGTGAGAACCGGAGGCCTGTCGCAGTGCTTACGAACGGACTCGCCATGTCACCGTTCCAACAGAACATCGGGATTGATCGTCGTCGAGCGATACCACGGCAGCGAACCGCCCGTGCGATCGTGCGGCGCCGCGCGTACCGGACCTACCTCGGATACGCGGTGCTCGCCATGGCCACGATCGCGGGGGCCACCCTGGTACAGCTGGCCCTGCCGGGCGGCTCGTGGCGCGACTGGCTGCTGACCATCGGGCTCCCCCTGCTGGTGGCGGCATCCGCCTGCGTCATCGGGGTGCTGACCCACCGGCTGCGCCTGCTCCGGCGCCGTGTCGCCGAACTCGAACGTGACCGCGCCGCCTGGCAGGAGGAGCAGCGCCAGCAGGTCGCCGCTGAGGAACGTGCCCGGCTGGCACGGGATATGCATGACGTGGTGGCCCACGACATCACGCTTATCACGATGCAGGCCAACGCGCTGGAGTCCGCGGGCACGGTCGAGGCAGCCAGGGAGACCGCCGGGGTCATCAGCCAGTTGAGCAACCGGACACTGGACGAGTTGCGGGCGGTGATCAGCATGCTGCGCGCAGGCGCTGAACCCAGGGACGGGTGCCACGATCTCTCCCGACTGGAATGCCTCGCTGAGGCCGTCGGCGTGGTCACCCGGTTTCACCGGGATCCGTTGCCGCAGGATGTGCCCGAGCCGGTGACCATCGCGGTGTACCGCACTGTGCAGGAAGCACTGATCAATGCCCGCAAACACGCCCCTGGCGCGACGGCCACGGTCCGTATTGGCTATGACGGCGAGGCGGTACGGGTAGAGGTGCGCAACACACCCCCTACCGCGGCAGGCGCACCGTTACCTTCCGGCGGTCACGGGCTGGCCGGCCTCGCCGAGCGGGCGCTGCTGCTCGGCGGCAGGTTTCATGCCCGTTCCACTGACGACGGTGGCTTTGAGGTCACCGCGCGCTATCCGATCGACACGATGCGCCGGTAGCTCGCAGGCGCCGCCCAGCCGCGCGCCGGACGCTGCGTCAGCGCCCGCGGCGTTCCCGGAGCCGCTCCAGTGCCTCGGCGAGGATCGCCTCGCCTTCCTCTTTGCTACGGCGTTCCTGCACGTAGGCGAAGTGTGACTTGTAGGGCTCGCTGCGCGGCTCGGTCGGCGGATTCCGGCGGTCGCGGCCCGCGGGCAGGCCGCAGCGCTGGCATTCCCACTCGGCGGGTACCTCGACGTCGGCGGCGAACGCCGGCGTCGACTCGTGCCCCCTGGCGCACCAGTACGAGACCGTGTGGCGCGGGGCGACCTCTCCCCGCTCGGCTTCCCCTGCCGGGCCGGATCCTACCTTGGATCCGCGAATGGCGTGACCGTCGACCATGCGCCTCAGACCTTCATCATCAGGCCGACACCGGTGATGCTGATCAGCCAGACCGCACCGATGGCCAGCGTGATCCGGTCCAGGTTCTTCTCCGCCATGCTCGAGCCTGCGAGACTCGACTGGGTGCCACCGCCGAACAACGACGACAGCCCGCCGCCGCGTCCCTTGTGCAGCAGCACCGCCGCGATCAGGCTGATGCTGCTGACAACCAGCAGGGCCCTCAGGAAGAATTCCATGTCGTCCTCACGGTTGGAAGTGCACGCCATCCGGCCGGGCGCTACCGCACCGAGCCGCCTTCCAGGTTACCCGACATGACCGTCGCCGGTGTCGGGCCCGTCACGGTAATGGCCCGCCCGCCGCCATGGCGCACAGCTTGGTGAACTCGTCGGCGTCCAGGCTGGCACCACCCACCAACGCCCCGTTGATATTGGGCTGCTGTACCAGGTCGGCGATGTTACTGGACTTCACCGAACCGCCGTACAGGATGCGGATGCCCGCGCTGGTTTCCTCGCCGTACTTCGTGGTGAGCGTGTCACGTAGCGCGGCACAGACCTCCTCCGCGTCGGCGGGGGTGGCCACCCGTCCGGTCCCGATCGCCCAGACCGGCTCGTAGGCGATGACGCACTGGCCCGCCTGCTCGGCGGAGACCCGCCGCAGGGCAGCGGACAGCTGCTCGGTGGTGTGGTCGAGCTGCCGCCCGTCCTCGCGCACCTCGAGGGGCTCGCCGACACACAGGATGGGTGTCAGCCCGTGCTTCAGCGCGATGCGTACCTTCGCGTTGATCAGGTCGTCGGATTCGCCGTGGTGCTCCCGGCGCTCGGAATGCCCGACCACCACATAGGTACAGCCCAGCTTGGCAAGCATGGCCGCGGACACCTCGCCGGTGTAGGCGCCGGACTCGTGCGCGGACACGTCCTGCGCGCCGTGCAGGATGGCCAGCTTGTCGCCCTCGATCAGGGTCTGCACGCTGCGGATGTCGGTGAACGGCGGGAGCACGGCGACATCCACGTTCTCCAGGTACTTCTTCGGAAGCGTGAACGCGATCTTCTGCACGAGGGCGATGGCCTCGAGGTGGTTCAGGTTCATCTTCCAGTTGCCTGCGATGAGCGGCTTGGTCGTCACGCGACGCCCCCTCCTTCGAGTACAGCGACACCGGGCAGTTCCTTGCCCTCGAGGTATTCCAGCGAGGCGCCCCCGCCGGTGGATATGTGTCCGAAGCTTTCCTCTGCCAGGCCGAAGGTACGCACCGCGGCTGCAGAATCGCCGCCACCGACCACGCTGAACGCCTCACTCCCGGCGATGGCTCGAGCGATCTGCTTGGTTCCCTCTGCGAACGGGCTCATCTCGAACACACCCATGGGGCCGTTCCAGAACACCGTGCGTGCGGGCTCGAGCGCCTCGGTGAAGGCCCGCACCGAATCCGGGCCGATGTCCAGTCCCATCCAGCCAGCCGGGATGGCCTCCGCGGGCACCACGCGGGTGGCGGCGTCCGCGGCGAAGGCGTCCGCGGCGACCACGTCCGTCGGCAGCACCAACGCCGATCCGCCCTCGTTCAAGAGGCGCTTGCACTCGTCGATCATGTCGCGCTCGACCAGCGAGTCCCCCACGTCGTAACCGCGGGCGGCGAGGAACGTGAAGCACATTCCGCCGCCTACCAGCAGGGTATCCACCTTCGGCAGCAACGCGTCGATCACGCCGAGCTTGTCCGAGACCTTGGAGCCCCCGAGCACCACCGCGTACGGGCGTGCTGGATCCCCGGTCAGGCCGCGCAGCACCGACACCTCGGCCAGCACCAGATCACCAGCGTAGGCCGGCAACACGTGCCCGACGTCGTACACAGAGGCCTGCTTGCGGTGCACCACCCCGAAGCCGTCCGAGACGAACGCGCCGTCGGTGCCGACCAGCGCCGCCAGCTCCGCTGCCAGCTCGGCTCGTTCGCCGGCGTCCTTGCTGGTCTCCCTCGGGTCGAAGCGCACGTTCTCCAGCAGCGCCACCTCGCCGTCTGCCAGCCCTGACACGGTGGCCTTCGCCGAGTCACCCACCACATCGCCTGCCAGCGGCACTCGCTCGTCGAGCAGCTCCGCCATACGCGCGGCCACCGGTGCGAGCGAGTACCGCGGCTCGGGCTCACCCTTCGGCCTACCGAGGTGGGCGGCCACCACCACGCGCGCACCTGCATCCAGCAGCCGCCGCACGGTGGGCAGCGCGGCACGGATCCTGCCGTCGTCGGTGACCTCGGGCGCCGGGCCCGAGGTCTCCAACGGGACGTTCAGGTCGGCGCGTACGAGCACACCCCTGCCGCGCACCCCGGCGGCGATCAGGTCGTCGACTGTCGTGACAGCACTCATCACGTCAGGACAGCTTCGAGCCGACGAGGGTAACCAGGTCGACGAGCCGGTTGGAGTAACCCCACTCGTTGTCGTACCAGCCGACCACCTTGACCTGGTTGCCGACCACGTTGGTCAGCGGGGCGTCGAAGATGGTGGATGCCGGGTCGGTCACGATATCGGTGGACACCAGCGGCTCCTCGCTGTAGCGCAGGATCCCCTTGAGCGGGCCGTCCGCGGCCGCCTTGAACGCCGCGTTGACGTCCTCGATGGTGGCCTCGTTGCGCAGCGTGGCCGTCAGGTCCGTCGTGGATCCGGTGGGCACCGGCACCCGCAGCGCGTACCCGTCGAGCTTACCGTTGAGCTCGGGCATCACCAGGCCGATCGCCTTGGCGGCACCGGTGCTGGTCGGCACGATGTTCAGCCCGGCGGCACGGGCGCGGCGGAGATCCTTGTGCGGGCCGTCCTGCAGGTTCTGGTCGGCGGTGTAGGCGTGGATCGTGGTCATCAAGCCGTGCTCGATGCCGAAGTTCTCGTGCAACACCTTGGCGAGCGGACCGAGGCAGTTGGTGGTGCACGAGGCGTTGGAGATGATCGTCTGTGTGCCGTCGTACTGGTCGTCGTTCACGCCGAGCACGACCGTGAGGTCCTCCCCCTTGGCCGGTGCGGAGATGATCACCTTGCGTGCGCCCGCCTCGACGTGCTTGCGCGCGGCGTCGGCCTGGGTGAACAGCCCGGTCGACTCGACGACCACGTCGACCCCGAGATCGCCCCACGGCAGGTTGGCAGGATCCCGCTCGGCGAATGCCTTGATGGTCGTGCCACCCACGCGAATGCCATCTTCGGTAGCCGCCACATCGGAGTCGAGCCTGCCGAGCACGCTGTCATAGGCGAGCAGGTGCGCCATCGTGG
This sequence comes from Haloechinothrix sp. LS1_15, assembly GCF_033042135.1. Classification (NCBI taxonomy): domain Bacteria; kingdom Bacillati; phylum Actinomycetota; class Actinomycetes; order Pseudonocardiales; family Pseudonocardiaceae; genus Haloechinothrix; species Haloechinothrix sp. LS1_15. The sequence continues at coordinate 49,465 of NZ_WBXM01000007.1, forward strand.
CGACATCACCGAGATCGTTGAAGGCGACCACCTCGATGTCCTGACCGCTCGCTTGCACGGCCCTGAAGAAGTTCCGGCCGATCCGGCCGAAGCCGTTCACACCTACACGAACCGTCACTGCTCTGCTCTCCTTGTCTGTGCGGGGTCATGTGCGGGGTTCACACGATGCCGCTCGGCGGCTACGCACGCTCGGCCCACGCCAGCCGAACCCAGCCGCTACCCTAGCGTGATGGCCAGCGCGGATCCGACCGGCCCTCACCCACGGCGCCGGGTGCGCGGGCAGCCTATCCCGAACCCGGTTGATCGATCAAGATGACCGTGAGCCCGGCTCCGCGGCAGCACTCAGTACGTGACGGCCACCCGGAGGCCATTCTCGCCCGGGCGGTGGGTCACGCCTGCGCACGCTGGTAGACCCGGGTCGCCGAGATCCGCCCCACCCCGTCCGGCTCGCCGAGCTGATCGATCGCCTCCCGCATGGTCGCCTCGACCGAGAGGTACTTGCGGCCCGCACGCAGGTCGGCGTCGTTACGCATTCGGATGATCAGCGGGAACTCGCTCAGCGCGCTCGCGTCGAACAGCCCTGTGGTGTAGACGAGCTGCACGCCGAGCGCCCGCGCCACGGCACGCTGCAGTTCGAGCAGGTAACCGGCCGATGCCCGGCCGATGGGGTTGTCGAGGAACAGCACACCCGCGTGGGAGTCGCGCGGACGACCCTTATCGTTGGCACGCAGCGCCGCCATCGTGCAGTACAGCACGATGGCGGCGGTGAGCTGCTGGCCCCCGGAGAAGACATCTTTGATCTCCGAGATCCGTTGCCGCTCGGTACGCAGCACCGAGTCCGGTTTCAGCACTTCGATGTGGAACCCCTTCGGCACGGCCGCCCGCACCGCCCGCAACAGCAGGGACATCCCGTCCCGCTTGACGTCCTTCTCCCCCGACCTGCCTTGTCGCGCGGTACCGGCCGCGACCTCGTCGACCACCTCACCGAGCTGCTCGACCAGCATGGTCTCGTCGGGCTCGGCGAACCTGATACGCAGGAACTCGCTGCCCGACCAGTCGCCGAGCCCGTCGGGCAGCCGGGAGAGCCGCTGCGCCGATCGCAACAGCCGCAGCGCGCCCTCGGCCATGCCCTGTAGCCGGGTGACGATCCCGGAGCGGTGGCGATCGATGTGCTCGAGATCGCCGGTGAGGCTGCGTAGGCGCGGGCGAAGCGCCGAGATCCACTCCCCGGCGTGCTCGCCGAGCCGGTCCCTGCGCACCGCCACGATCTGCCGCCGTACCGGGCTCGACAGCGACTCGAAACGTTCCTCGGCGGCGTAGGAGACCAGCGCGTCGGCTCGCGCCCGGACCCACTTGTCGGCAGCGGCGACCGCCTCGTCGACCGTGGCCAGCGTCGAGCTCAGCGAGCTCCACCGTGCACGCGCGTCGTCCAGATCCCCGTCGAACGCCTCGACACCTGTCTGGCAGGCGGCACCGCCACCGGTGCCCGCCGGGCCGCCGCTGCTGCCCGCGTCCGCCGTTTCGGCGATCGCCGCGCTCGCCCGACCGGTGCCGGTTACCGGCACCACCGACTCGGCGAGCATGGTAAAGCCGGTGGCCGCGGCTTCTGCCGCCGCGAGGACCTCCTCGGCCTCGCTCAACCGTCGCTGCACCTCGTCGAGCTCCCGGCTCGCCGCCGCCGCTTCCTGCCGCGCCGTGCTGATCAGCTCCATGCCGTAGGCCACCGATCCCGGGCGTTGTACGTCGTCGAGCACGGCAGGCGCGGCGGGCAGGGCCTCCAGCTCGGCGCGCTGCGTAGCCACCGCCGCTACGGCGTCGGCCCGCTGTTCCTGCGCCGCCGCGAGTTCCCGTTCGGCGCGCTGCCGCGCCGCCTCGCGGGAGGCGGCGTCCGCACCGTCCGGTGAGTCCAGCAACTGCTCCGCCAGTTGCCGTACCTCGGGATCGAGGGCTTCCAGTTCCGCCCTTGCCGCCGCCTCGGCCTGCTCGGCGTGATCCAGTTCGGCCCGCAGATCGTTACCCACCTCGACCTTGGCGTAGGCGTCGGCGGCCTCGGCCAGACTCCGGCGCAGCACCTCGACCGGCTCGTCGGGAACCGGGTCGTCGGTGGTCACCGAGCCGCCACCCGGCACCTCGGCGAGCTCGGCACGCGCACTGGCCGCGGTCCGGTGATGCCCGTCCGCGGTGCGCTGCTCCTCGGCCGCCTGCTCACGCCACCGCGCGGCCAGCGCTTCGGCGTCGGCGGCCTCGGCCTGCCGCCGTTCGGCCTGCTCGCGCGCCGCCTTGGCGTCGTCCCGCCACTCAGCGACCCGTGTGACGGCACCGGCCAGCTCGGCAAGCGAGCGCGCCCGCTCGGCCGCCACGCGTGCCGTCTCCCGCCTGGCGGGCAGTTCCTCGCGAAGCCGGTCCCGCCGCGTGACGGTGCTGTCCACCCGCTGCCTCGCCCGCTCGACCGCCACCTGGGCTTGCTCGCATTCGGTGCGCGCATCGGCGGCGCGCTCGGTCAGCGTGGCCAGCGTGCCCGGCGGGCATTCCTCCCGCCAGGAACGGAGCTGCCACTCCAGCTCGGCATCCGCGGCCGACTGCTCGCTCAACCGCGCCAGCTCCCGCTTGCGCTCGGCCTGCCGCTCGCTGATCGCCGTCCGTTCCCGCTCGGCCGCGGCCTCGTCGTACAACGCTGGGTTCGGCGGGATCACGAACTCCGCGCCGGGGGCGAGCTCGTCGCCCTGCCCGGAAACGGCCTCGGTGCAGCCGACCGCCAGCGCCGAAGCGGGAAGCAGCGGCGAGGCCGTGAGCACCTCCCGGGCCCGCTCGATGCGGGACGGGTCGTTGACCAGCACACCCCCTACCAGGTGCGGGTGGCGACGCACCACAGCGTCGGCCCGGTCGGCGGGCAACGTCGACAGGTACCGCAACCCCGACCAGGCGGTGATCCCCGCCTGCTCGAGGATATCGAGCGCCCGCTGCACGTCCTCCGGTGGCGGCAACAGGCCGCCACTGCCCAACGCCGCCAGTGCCCGCTCGTCGGTGGCCTCGGCCATGCGCAACTCGGTGGCCGAGCGCTCGGCCTCGGCGCGCGCTTCGGCGAGCCGGGTCAGCAGCGCTGGCAGGTCGACGTCCAGCCGCACGTCCTCGCTGCCGAGTAACTCGGCCAGCCGTGACTTGCCTGCCAGCTCCTCGTTACGTTCGGTGACCCGGTCCAGCTCCGCCTGCGCACTGCCCTCCCGCGCCTCGAGCGTGCCAAGCCGCCTGCGCTCCTCCTGCAGCTCGCTGCTCACGGTGGCGTACTCCGTCTCGGCTTCGGCGAGTTCCCGCTCATGCCTGGTGAGGTCCCGCTCGGCCTGCTCGGCGGCCTCCCGCGCGGCGCGCTCGGCGGCTGCGATGTCGTCAACGCCCGCGCCATCGTCGAGCACACCGGCCGCGATGGCATCCCGCACCCGCTGCTCCACCTCGCCGATGCGGGATTCCAGCTGCTCGGCGCGCGCGGCGTGCTCGGCGGCGGTGGCCATGGCCGTGTCCCGCCGGTCCTGCGCGGTGTTCGCTTCCTCCCGCGCCGCCGCCGCGGCGTGCCGCGCCGTCTCGGCACCGGAGTCCGCGTCCTCTGCCAGCGCCAGCAAACCTCTGGCCAGTGCCGTCGCCGCCGCGTTCTTCGCGGCGAGCGCGGGCTGCGCGCGTTGTTGCCGGTGGCCAACCAGGTCACGGGTGGCGGTGGCTTTGCGCGCCGCATTGAGGTGGGTCAACACCGTGGACGTGGCACGCCAGGCCTGTGCAGTCACGCTGGCTTCGGCCACCTGCTCGGCCAGCCGGTCCGCGTCAGCCTGGGCGGCGTCCAACCGCAGCAGCGCGACCACCCGGCGCAGCTCGGTGACCACCGCATCCTTCCTGCGATGATCGCCCTCGGCCAACCGTTCCTCGGTGCGCAGGTCCGCCACCTGATCCCGCAGCTCGGCGAGCCGCTGCTGCTCGGTCTCCCGCCGGGCAACCACAGCCGCGGCGAACCGGGACGCGTGCTGCCGCGACGCCTCGGCTTCCTGCCTGGCGGCATCCGCGGCATCCGCGGCCTCGACCAGTGGCTCGAGCAGCTCGAGTGCGCCTGCCACGAAATCGCGCTCCACCTGCAGCTGCCCGCGTTGCGCGAGGTTGTCGGCGTAGCTGGCCAACACATCGGCCACGTCGGCGGGCGCCTGCTCGTCCATCACGGCACGGAGCAGGAACTCCACGAACGCTTCGTCGGTCTGGAACGCGAACGCGTCCACCGCCTCGCCCTCACCGGCGTTCATCGCACGCTGGTAGCGGAACAGCTCGGTGTCCAGCCCGAGCTGCGCGAGCCGCTCGGTCCACTCGCGCTGCCTGCGGGTCCAGAACAGGTCCACCTCGGGCTCGGCCTTGTGCGCGGTGTCGAGGCGTTCCTTGAACGCCGCCATGGTCAGCAGCTTGCCGTCGATGGTCAGCGGCAGCGTGTCCAGGTTCAGCGTCACGCTCGGCCGGAAGCAGTACCACGAGTCGATCAGGTTCGCCGGATCGGAGGAGACGACGTGCCCCCGCCATTCCGAGACCTTCCCGGTGATCAACCGCTGGCCGGTCCCGGTGTGCTGCCACTCGAGCACCACGTGTGCGACGTCCTTGGCTCCGACGAACTTCTCCAGCACCCGGGTGCTGGTGGTGCCGACCACTTGACGCCTGCCGGGCAGCATCACCGAGAAGATCAGCTTGATCAGTACCGACTTGCCCCCGCCGTTCTCCAGGAACAGCACACTGGCCGGGGACGGCCGCCGTACCACGCCCCCGCCGTCGGCATCCCCTGCCGCCGACAGCTGCACCCCGGCGCTGAACAGCGCGTCCTGCGCGGGAGCGCTGATCACCTCGCCCGCACCGCTGAAGTCGAGCACGACATCCTGGTAGCGCGCTCCAGGAGGGCCGACCGAATGCAACCGCACACGCGACAGCTCGTACATCGACTACCTCCGCTGATCCCTGTTCGTCTCCTCGCCCGATCACCGTCCCAGGGGTATGGCCGGTGGCCGGGCAGGCCGCTAGAGCGTCTCGCTGGTGTCGGCACGTAGCGTGCCGACGTCGTCGGCCACCGCGACCACGTCGAGATCGAGTAGCTCGCCGAACGCGCGATCCGCGGCCAGCTCGCGCACCTGGATCTGGTACCGCGGCGTCGTGCGGTACGTACCGCCGCGATCCGAGCTGATGTGCACCAGGAAACCTTGCTCTGCGAGGAACCGTAGTGCCCGGCTGATCATGCCACGGGTGGTGTCCGGAGCGAGCCGTCCGTCCTTGGTCGCTGCCGCCGCCGGTCGTCGAGCGTAGACCCGCCACGCTTGCTCCAGTTCCGGTGCGTCGGAGAGCGGGTCACCATTGCTTTCCGCCTGCGCAGCGCGCTCGTCAAGGATGCGGCAGGCTTCCCGCACCACGCTGTCGATCTGCTCGACCGACACCCTTCCGATGTAGGTGTCGTTGGCAAGATCATCCGGCCGGGGGAACGCCAGCGCCGCGGTCGCCAGGTGGATCACGCCGTGCATGACCTTCTCGGTCTCCCGCCGTTCCCTGATCTTGCTCTGGCGAGCGTAGTTGTCCATCTTGATCTCGAAGGCCGACTCCTCCCCCGCCGCGAGTACCGCACCGGCCTGCTGGTTCACCTCGAGCACGAGCAGGCCGAGACCGGCGGCTACGGCGTGGGTCAGCTGCTTGAACTGGCCATCGGCTTGATACTTGCGCACCAGGTCGGCGTACGCGGTGTCACGGGCGGGTACCTGTTTCGGCCGCAACCCGAAACCGATCAATCGAGCCGCGGCCTCGGTGTCCGTCACCCCGCTCACTTGCCCTCCTCCAGCACTGCGTCGCTCTCCTGGTCCTGGTCCTCGTGCTCGCCGCGCGGCTGCCGCTGGCCGGGCCCGCCGTGCGAAGCACCGGCGGCGTCCACCTCGACCGTGGCCAGCAGCAGGTCACTGCCTCCGAACCGCTCGTCGGCCAGCGGTGTCCCGTCGTCGGCGGCGAGCACGATCGCCTGCTCGCCCTGCCGCACGGCCGTGCCCACGTCGGCGCCGTAGGCATGCGCCGCCCGCAGTGCCACGAGCAGAGGCAGGTCGGCGTCGATGGTCCTGGCCTGCGCGAGCAGGTCGGACAGCCGCACCGGCCGCTGCTGCATCGCGACCAGCTTGTCGGCCTGTTCGGCGTGCTCCGCTGTGAACCTGGTCGGTTGCTCAGCCGGAGTGAGCTCCGGCTCGGGGACCTCCCCGACCACCGTCTCCCGTTCGGGCGCGGGACGCAGCAGCATCGACACCAGCGACGGCAACGTGGCACACCCCGGTACCGCGACACCACCCGCAGCCGCAAAGTACGCCTCGACCGGGCCAACGGCGCGAGCCACCGGCAGGTCGAGGGCGGGCACGAGCAACTGGCCGAACAGGTCCACCCCGCCACGTCGCGGTGGGCCCGAGAACTCCTGCCTGTCCTGTTCTGCCCGAAACGTCGCCCCCGCGGCCTGCAACCGCGCCTGTAGCTGGGTGTGCCGCGTGATGCAGTCGGAAACGATCTCGACCAGCTCGGCGGCGTGCCGCTTGTGGTCGAGATCCTCGGCCTCGTCACGGGCCGCGGTGATGTTGCGCAGGATCGCGTTCTCCGCGCGGAACCGCGACTCGATGTGCGCCAGCGCGGAATCCAGCAGCTCGGGGATGGTCTCCTCCCAGTCGACCGCCCGTACGTCGCGTCGGGTCGCCTCCAGCATGGCGCGCAACGTCTCGCCGTACTGCACGGTGCGGTACCGGGCCTGTTCGGCGGCTAGCTTGGCGTCGGCGAGCCTGCCCCGCGTGATCAGGTTCTCCAGCTTCACCTCGGCGGCGACCTGAGCGGACTCCACATCCGTGTCGAGCGCCCCGACCAGCACGTTGATGGCCTCGTCGCTGGCGCGCAGGTACACCTCTCCCGCCGGGGTGGCGACCTCGACGAGCAGCTTGAAGTCGAAGGCCCGTCGCTGGTACGTACCGTCGTCGGCGACCACCCCGTACACATGCCGGAATCCGCGATCGACCGTACCGACATTGATCAGGTTGTCCAGCACCCAGCGCGCCACCCGCTCGTGCTCGCCCACCGGGCGTGACGGCGCCTGCGCTGCGACGAACGGCACGAGCCGCTGCACGATCTGCTCGTGATCGGCGCCTGTGTCGAAGTCCATCGCGACGGTGACCTGGTCGATCGTGTGCAACGCGATCTCGGCCATCTGGTACACACCGGCGTCGGCCCAGTCCAACTTCGACTTCCGCGCATCCAGGTCGTGCAGCGGCGCAGTGCAGGCCAGTGCCTTCAACCGGCGGGCGAGACCGTCGTCAACTGCGCCGGCCCCGCCGGGATGAGCGGTCACATCATCACGCACAGCGCGCAACGGTAGCGTGCCGCGTGTGGTCGCGGCGGCCACGGGTGCGTGGCGGGCGCCTGCGGTTTCCCGCACCGCGGCTGACTCCCGCGCAGCGTTGGTCAGTGCTCCCCCTCCTCGAGCAGCTCGTCGGTGACAGCCGATTCGGTGTCCGGGATGCCGAGTTCCGTCGCTCGCTTGTCGGCCATAGCCAGCAGCCTGCGGATCCGGCCCGCGATGGCGTCCTTGGTCATCGGCGGGTCCGATCGCTGACCCAGCTCCTCCAGCGAAGCCTGCCGGTTGGCCAGCCGGAGCCTGCCCGCGCTGACCAGGTGCTCGGGCGCTTCGTCACCCAAGATGTCCATCGCGCGCTCGACCCTGGCCGCCGCGGCAACCGCCGCGCGCGCCGAGCGGCGCAGGTTGGCGTCGTCGAAGTTGGCCAGCCGGTTGGCAGTGGCCCGCACCTCGCGACGTGTCCGGTGCTCCTCCCACGCGAGCACACTCGTATGAGCACCCAGCCGGGTCAGCAACGCGCCGATGGCGTCGCCGTCGCGGACCACGACGCGATCCGCGCCGCGCACCTCGCGGGACTTCGCGGTGATACCCAGCCTGCGGGCCGCCCCGACCAAGGCCAGCGCGGCTTCCGGCCCGGGGCAGGTGATCTCCAACGCCGAGGATCGTCCCGGTTCGGTCAGCGAACCGTGGGCCAGGAACGCCCCTCGCCACGCCGCCTCGGCCTCGGACAGCGAACCGGACACGACGGCGGCGGGCAGCCCACGCACCGGCCTGCCCCGCTGATCGATCAGCCCCGTCTGGCGTGCCAGGCCGTCCCCGCCCTTGACAACGCGCACCACGTATCGGGTGCCCTTGCGGAGCCCGCTGGAGGTGATGACGTGTACGTCCGACTGGTAGCCGTAGAGGTCGTGAATCTCCTTGCGGAGCCTGCGGGCCGCGGAGCCGGTGTCCAGCTCGGCTTCCACGACCACCTTGCCGGAAACGATGTGCAGGCCCCCCGCGAAACGCAGCATCGCGGCGACCTCGGCCCGGCGCGGACCGGTCTTGCTCACCTCGAGGCGGCTGAGCTCGTCCTTCACCGCCGCGGTCATCGCCATGGCCCCTCCATTCCGGCCTCGGGTATCCCGAGAGCCTCTCGCACAGTCCTCGCCAGCGCATCAGGGGAATGCCGTCCGGCGACGCCGGGAGCGGCGACGTCGGCCAGATAGGCGTGTCCCCCGAGGCGCGCCGCCGCCCGGTACAACCGGGCCGGCATCGGCACCGATGCTCGATCGGCGATCACCGCATCGACCTCCAGCTCGGGCGCATGATCGCAGAGTACGTCGAGGTGCTGCTCCGGTGAGAACCCGCCGGTCTCCCCCGGCTGGGGGACGAGGTTGAGGATCACGACCGTGGTGGCCTCTGTGGTCACCAGTGCCTCGTGCAGCTCCGGTAGCAGCAGGTGCACCAGGACGCTTGTGAACCACGAACCCGGCCCGAGCAGTACCACGTCGGCACCGAGTACGGCGTCGACCGCCGCGCCGCAGGCACGCGGCGCCCTTTCCGGGTCCTGTTCGCTGTACAGGCTGATACGCTGCACCTTCCCCGGGGTGCTCGCCACGGCCACCTGGCCGCGGATGGTGTGCCACTCCGGGCTCCCGTTCAGGCCGGATACCTGCGCCTCGATGCACAACGGCTCGGTCGACACCGGCAGTACCCTGCCCGAGATCCCGTGCAACCGGCATGCCTCGTCGAGCGCCCTGACCGGATCAGCCGTCACCTCGAACAATCCCGCGAGCAGCAGGTTGCCGACCGCGTGCCCGGCCAGCGCCCCGGTTCCGCCGAACCGGCTCTGGAACACCCGGGGCCACAGCTCGTCCCCGTCCTCCGCGGAAGCCAGCGCCGACAGCGCCTGCCGTAGATCACCGGGCGGCAGGATCCCTAGCTCGCGCCGGAGTCTGCCCGACGAGCCGCCGTCGTCGGCCACAGTGACCACCGCGGTGACATCCGAGGTGATCCTGCGCATCGCGGTCAGCGTGGCGTGCAGGCCGTGCCCGCCACCGAGCGCGACCACCCGCAGGCCTCGCCGGTCAGTCATGGACACGATCCCGCCCGGCAACGCCGAACCGGCCTGCCACCTCGTCGCTGCTGGTGATCATTCGCTCCCTCACTCACGACCCAGGTCCCGATGCACCACCTTCACCGCCGTACCGTCCTCGGCTGACATCCGCCTGGCCAGTTCCTCGGAAATGGCCACGCTCCGGTGTTTGCCCCCCGTGCAGCCCACGGCGAGCGTCAGGTACCGCTTGCCCTCCCTGCGGTAGCCGGCACCCACCAGGCGGAGCAGTTGCTGGTACTGCGCGAGGAAGTCCTCCGCCCCCTCCTGGCTCAGCACGTAGTTGCGCACCTCGTTATCCAGACCCGACAGTTCGCGCAGCTCCGGGATCCAGAACGGGTTGGGCAGGAACCGGACGTCCATCACCAGGTCGGCGTCCATCGGCAGACCGTACTTGTAGCCGAACGACAGCACCGTCACCCTCGTCCGCATGCTGGCTTCCGACCCGAACGCGTCCTCGATCTTGGCACGGAGCTCGTGCACCGACAGCGTGGAGGTGTCCACCACGAGATCGGCCTCGTCCCGCAACGGCTCCAGCAGGGTTCGTTCCGCGCTGATGCCGTCGGCGAGCCTGCCGTCACCCTGCATGGGGTGGCCGCGCCGTACTTCCTCGAACCGCTGGACCAGCACCGAGTCGGAGGCCTCCAGGAACAGCACCCTCGGCTTGTAGCCGGTCGTGTCGAGTTCCTTGATCACCGAGGCCAGATCGTCGGTGAACGCGCGCGAGCGCACGTCCATCACCACGGCCACCTTGGTGATCGCGCCGCGGGCCTGCGCCCCGAGCTCGACCATGGTCACGATCAGCTCGGGGGGCAGGTTGTCCACCACGAACCACCCGAGGTCCTCGAGGCACTTGGCAGCCGTGCTGCGGCCCGCTCCGGACAGGCCCGTCACCACCGCGACATCCATGCCGGAGCCCGCTCCGGACGGGTCGGACGGTTGGGGCGGTCCGCTGGGGTGACTCATCGGTTGGTTCATCGTGTCTCGGGTTCCTGTCTGTCTCTCGTGCCTTGCGTGCCACCGGCGGGCCCGCCGATGCCGTGCAGCGCGGCGTGCACCACCTCCGCCGTGTGCCTGCCGACCCCGCGCACCCCGGCGATCTCTTCGACCGTCGCTTGCTTCAGCTTCTTGACCGAGCCGAAGTGCTTGATCAACGCGGCCTTGCGGGCTTGCCCCAGTCCGGGAACGGAATCCAGTTCGGACGCCTGCACCCTACGGGACCGCTTGGTGCGGTGATACCGGACCGCGAACCGGTGGGCCTCGTCGCGTACGCGCTGCAGCAGGTAGAGCGCCTCCGAGCTGCGGGGCAAGATCACCGGATCGGGTTCCCCTGGAAGCCAGACCTCTTCGAGCCGCTTGGCGAGCCCGACCACGGCGACGTCGGTGACGCCGTGGTCGGCCAGCGCGTCGGCCGCGGCGGTGGCCTGCGGCCCGGCCCCGTCGACCACGAGCAGGTTCGGCGGGTAGGCGAACTTGGCGGGCCGGGCCGGTTCACCACTTCCCACCGCGCCACCCACCCCGGCGCGTTCACTGGTTTCACCGCTGTCACCGGGCTCGCCGGTCTCGGTGGCGCCGCTGCTTTCGGCGACGTACCTGGCGAATCGACGCCGGACCACCTCGGCGATGGCGGCCACGTCTCCCTCGCTGGCCGCCTGCTTGATTGAGAAGCGCTTGTACTCCGACTTGCGCGGTACGCCGTCCTCGAACACCACGAGCGAGGCGACCACATCGCTGCCCTGGATGTGGGAAACGTCCACACACTCGATCCGCAGCGGCGCGGTGTCCAACCCGAGCTGTTCCTGCAGTTCGGACAGCGCAGCCGACCGGGCGGTGAGGTCGCCCGCGCGGCGCAGCTTGTGCTGCGCGAGCGCTTCCGAGGCGTTGCGGGCCACGGTGTCGGCCAGCGCGCGCTTGTCCCCTCGCTGCGGGACACGCAACCGCACCCGGGAGCCGCGCAGCTCGCTCAACCAACGCGCCAGCGCGTCGACGTCGGCAGGCAACGTGGGGACCAGTACGTGTTTCGGCACCGGCGGTCCGCTATCGGCGACCTGTTCGGCCAGTTCCGCCTGCTGGCCGTAGAACTGGGTGAGGAACTGCGTCACGAGCTGCGCGCGCACCGCCTCCTCGCGATCCGCGCCTACCGCCTCGTGCCCGGCGCCCGAAGCCGCGTGCTCGCCGCCGTCGGCATCGTCGACCGGGGCCTCGTCGACGTCGACCACCCAGCCTCGCTGCCCGCGGACCCGACCGCCACGCACGTGGAATACCTGCACGGCGGCCTGCAGCTCGTCGTGCGCGAACGCGACCACATCCGCATCGGTCCCGTCACCGAAAACCACGGACTGCTTCTCCATGGCCTTGCGGAGCGCTGCCACATCGTCACGCAGCCGCGCGGCTCGTTCGAAGTCCAGGTCCTCGGCCGCGCGGTTCATGTCGCGCTCCAGTTCGCGAACCATGTTGTCGGTCCTGCCCGAGAGGAACTCGCACAGTTGTTGCACGATCGTCCGGTGTTCCTCGGCGTTGACCCTGCCGACGCACGGGGCCGAGCACTTGCCGATATAGCCGAGCAGGCACGGCCGCCCGATCTGGGTGTGCCTGCGGAACACCGTGTTGCTGCAGGTCCGGGCGGGAAACACCCGCAACAGTAGGTCGAGGGTCTCCCGGATCGCCCACGCGTGGGCGTACGGCCCGAAGTAGCGCACGCCCTTCTTCCTCGGGCCCCGGTACACGTGGGGACGCGGGTACTCCTCGTGCATGGTCACCGCGAGCACCGGGTAGGACTTGTCATCCCGGTACCGCACGTTGAACCGGGGGTCGAACTCCTTGATCCAGGTGTACTCGAGCTGTAGCGCCTCCACCTCGGTGGCCACCACGGTCCAGTCGACGCCGGAGGCCGTGGTGACCATCTGGCGCGTGCGGGGATGCAGGCTGCTGAGGTCGGCGAAGTACGAGCCGAGCCTGCTGCGCAGGCTCTTGGCCTTACCGACGTAGATCACCCTGCCGCTGGCGTCCCTGAAGCGGTACACGCCCGGTGCGTCGGGAATGTCTCGTGGTGCGGGTCGGTAGGTGGACGGATCGGCCACACCTTCAGCGTACGGGTCGACCGAGCGGCGAGCTCCCACCCGGTGACCCTCCCGCGCCGGTCACCGCCATGGTACGGCCGTGGTACGGCCGGTGTCGGTGGTCCGTGGCAGGGTGACCTACCGTGCGGGGTCCCGTCGGGGCCCGATCCTGGCCGGTCGCCGGGGACGGCGGCCACGGACATGGCTCTGTGGCAGACTTTCCGTGACCCCGATCCGTGGTCACCGCCGCAGCGCGGCCCACCATCCTGCCGAACACACGAGAGGACATCCCGGCATGCGCATCGCCACCTGGAACGTCAACTCGATCGGGGCGCGGCGGTCCCGGCTGGTGGACTGGCTGTCCGCCGCCTCGCCGGACGTGGTGTGCCTCCAGGAATTGAAGTGCGCCGCCGAGAACTTCCCCACCGATGCGGTCGCCGAGCTCGGCTACGAGGTCGCCGCGCACGGCACCGGGCGCTGGAACGGGGTAGCCATCCTGTCGCGTGCCGGGCTGGGCGAGGTCACCAGGGGGTTGCGTGACGAGCCCGGGTACGCGGCCGAGGATGGTACGGACCCTGTGCCCGAGCCTCGGGCGGTCGGCGCGACCTGCGGCCCGGTGCGGATCTGGTCTGTGTACGTGCCGAACGGCCGAGACGTGGAGCATCCGCACTACACCTACAAGCTGCGGTGGCTGGAGGCGCTTCGCGCGACCGCCACCGCCGAGTTGGCCGATGGGCGGCCCTTCGCGGTGCTCGGGGATTTCAACATCGCCCCGGCCGACGAGGACGTCTGGGACACCGCCGAGTTCGAGCAGACGACACACACCACCGAGGCCGAGCGCAAGGCGCTCGCGATGCTGCGCGAGGCGGGGTTGGAGGACATCGTTCCGCGTCCGCTGAAGTACGACCGGCCGTTCACCTACTGGGACTACCGGGGGTTGGCGTTTCCGAAGAACAAGGGGATACGCATCGATCTCGCGTACGGTAACGCGGCGGTGACCACGCGGGTCACCGACGCCTACGTCGACCGCGAGGAGCGCAAGGGCAAGGGCGCGTCCGACCACGCCCCCGTGGTCGTCGACGTGGATCTCTGAGAGCGCGGGGGACCCGAGCCGTCAGCTGCGCTGGTGGGCTTGTTTATGGAGCTTCCGCAACGTCCGGACCGCCTCGACCGCGTAGTGCCTGTCCACCGCCTGCACCGCCATCACCGAGTAGTACTCGTCGTCGGGTAGCTCCAGCCGCGCCCACGATGCCCCATCGGGAAAGCTCACCGAGAGTATCTCGTCCCAGGTGAACCAGCGCTTGGTGAGCACGTTGCGCACCTCGATCCCCTCGCTGGTCGCCCGCACCCGGGGCACCGCCCACAGCATCGTCAGGCCCGCCAGAATGAGACCGACGATGATCATGGCGATCTGGTCGGACGTGTAGAAGATCACGCCGGTCTCGGAGGTGCGCAGCAGCAACCCCACGGCGGTGAAGGCGGCGACGATCGCGATGGCGCACGGCACGGTCATCCACAGGACCTTGCGTGGCCGGTACTGCACCTGGTCGGAATCGACGTTGTTGCTGTTCACGGTTTCCTCACCCCGCTCGGTGTCGTTCTGGGGGCCGCGGGCGCGGGAAACCCCGCCGCTCGCGTAACCCGGTCGGCTACACGAACCCGCGCTCGGTCCACGGTTGCCGCAACCCCCGCAGCACGTGTGCGGTGTCCAGCGCGGCCGCCGCGGCCTCGTATCCCTTGTCCTCGACCGAGGACGGCAGGCCCGCACGGTCCAATGCCTGCTGCTCGGTGTCACAGGTGAGCACGCCGTTGCCGATCGGGGTGGCCTCGTCGAGCGCCACCCGCGTCAAGCCCGTGGTGACCGCGTCGCAGACGTAGTCGAAATGCGGTGTGCCACCGCGGATCACCACGCCGAGCGCGACCACCGCGTCGTGGTCCCTTGCCAGGGATTGCACTACCACCGGCAGCTCCATGGCACCCGCCACCCGCACAACGGTGGGTCCGTCGCTGAGCCTGGCCTCGGCGCACGCGGTGCGCGCCCGCTCCAGCAGGTTGTCGGTGATCCGCGGGTGCCACCGGGTCGCGGCGATGGCCACCCTGAGGTTCTCGCAGTCACTGAGATCCAACTCGATCTCGGGCCGCCCCTGGCCACTCATGCCCGCACACCACCGTCCTCGTGTCCCATCGCGGTCCGGTTGGTTCCGTCGCCGCTGCCGTCGGTGGTGGCAGCGGTCCCGGCGGTTCGCCCGGTATGTAACGCGGCACCCACCTCGTCGAACTGTTCGAGGTGCGCCAGCTCGTGCCCCATCCGGTCCCGCTTGGTCTGCAGGTACCGGTAATTCTCCGAGGTCGGAGAGGTGGGCAGCGGAACCCGCCCGGTGACCCGGAGCCCGTACCCCTCGAGACCGACCCGCTTGGCCGGGTTGTTGGTGAGCAGGCGCATGGACTTGATCCCCAGATCGACCAGGATCTGCGCGCCGGTGCCGTAGTCTCGCGCGTCCGCTGGCACCCCGAGTGCCAGGTTGGCGTCCACCGTGTCCTGCCCGTTGTCGTCCTGCAGCTGGTAGGCCTGCAGCTTGTGCAGCAAGCCGATACCGCGCCCCTCGTGGCCGCGGATGTAGAGCACCACCCCGCGCCCCTCCTCGGCCACCGCCTGCAGCGCCGCCTCGAGTTGTGGGCCGCAGTCGCAGCGCAACGACCCGAAAACGTCACCGGTCAGGCATTCGGAGTGCGCCCGAACGAGCACGTCCTCGCCGTCGCCGATCTCGCCGTAGACGAACGCGATGTGCTCGATGCCGTCCAGCAGGCTGTCGTAACCGATGGCGCGGAACGTGCCGTACCGGACCGGGACGCGAGCCTCCGCGACACGCTCGACCTGTTTCTCGGTGCGCTTCCGGTAGGCGATCAGGTCGGCGATGGTGATCAGCGTCAGCTCGTGTTCCTCGGCGAAGACCACCAGCTCGTCGTAGCGCGCCATCTCGCCTTCGTCCTTCTGCGACACGATCTCGCAGAGCACGCCTGCGGGCCGCAGGTCGGCCATGCGCGCCAGATCCACCGAGGCCTCGGTGTGTCCCGGCCTGCGCAGCACCCCGCCCTCCTTGGCGCGCAGCGGGACGACGTGTCCGGGGCGGGTGAAGTCGTCAGCGGTGGCCGACCGGTCGGCCAGCAGCTTGATCGTGCGTGCGCGATCGGACGCCGATATCCCGGTGCCGACACCTTCCCTGGCGTCGACGGTGACCGTGTAGGCGGTACCCCGCGCGTCCTGGTTGGTGTGGAACATCGGCGGCAGGTTGAGCCGGTCGGCGTCGTACTCGGTCAGCGGTACGCAGATGTAGCCGGAGGTGTAACGCACCATGAACGCGACGAGTTCGGGTGTCGCCTTCTCGGCGGCGAAAATCAGGTCGCCCTCGTTCTCCCTGTCCTCGTCGTCGACCACGACGACGGGCTTACCGGCGGCGATGTCGGCGATCGCGCGCTCGATGTTGGTCATGCCCTCTCCTCGGCTTCCGGCTCACCGCCATTGTCCTCCGAAGTGGCTCGGTGCGGGGCGCCGGAGTCGGTAGCGTCACCGTCGTCACGGTGCGGTCGTATCAGCTTCTCAACATACTTGGCGAGGATGTCGACCTCGATATTGACCGGATCCGACGGCGCCTTGGCGCCGAGCACGGTCATCTCCAGGGTGGTCGGGATGAGAGCGACGCTGAACTCGTCGCCGTCCAGCCGCGCCACGGTCAGCGAGACGCCGTCGACGGCGATCGAACCCTTCTCCACCACGTAACGGTTGAGCTCCGGTGGCAGCGAGAAACGGGTCATCCCGTCCGGCCCCCTGGAGAGGAAGGTTCCCACACCGTCCACGTGCCCCTGCACGATATGGCCACCGAACCGGTCGCCGACCGCGCTGGCGCGTTCGAGGTTGACGCGGTCGCCGATGTGCACCTTGCCCAAGCTCGACCGCTGCAGTGTCTCGTGCACCACATCCACGGTGAACTGGCTACCGGAGACATCGACGACCGTGAGGCACACGCCGTTCACCGCGATCGAATCGCCGTGCCGCGCGTCGGTGGTCACCAGCGGAGCCGACACGGCCAGCCGTGCCGCGGACGGCACGTGCTCGATACCGACGATCTCGCCGATCTCCTCGACAATGCCGGTGAACATTGCCTGCCTCCTCGTTCGTGTCCAGGCTCCCACTCGGGGCTCGCTGCGGCCAGTTCCGAGCCGCACGGGCGTTCGTGGCCGGTCGAGCCGAGCCGACCGCTTCAGCCCCGGCAGCCGTGTCGCCTCGCCTGCTGCCGCAGATGCGCGATCGCCCGCCCGGGATCCTCCGCCCCGTACACCGCTGAACCGGCGACGAAACAGTCGACCCCGGCCTCGGCGGCTTGCTCGATCGTGTCGTTGTTGATGCCGCCGTCGATCTCGACCAGCAGCCGTAGGTGGCCGGTGTCCACCAGCCTCCGTGCACGGCGCACCTTGTCGAGGACCTCGGGGATGAACTCCTGGCCACCGAAACCCGGTTCGACGGACATGATCAGCAAGGTGTCATAGTGCGGCAGCACGTCCAGGTAATCGTCCAATGGCGTGTTCGGCTTGACCGACAGGCCCGCGTGGGCTCCGGCGGCGTGCAGGTTCTTGGCCAGCATCACCGGGTCACGCGCAGCTTCGGCGTGCACCGTGACGTTGTGAGCTCCTGACTCGGCGTAGCCGGGTGCCCAACGATCCGGGTCCTCGATCATGAGGTGGCAGTCCAGCGGCACCCGAGCGACCTGCAGCAACGAGCGGACCACGGGCAGTCCGATGGTGAGGTTGGGCACGAAGTGACCGTCCATGACATCCACGTGGATCCAGTCGGCCCGGGTGTCCCCGTCAACGGAAACCGCCTCGATCTCCTCGCCGAGCCGGGAAAAGTCCGAGGAGAGGATGCTCGGAGCGATCATGGGCTTGTTCGTCACGCTACGTCCCGTTCCGTCGCCATCGGGTCACCGCCTGGACCACCAGCGCCGCCCATCGGCACCGCGGCGCGGATGGCCTCGGCCGTTCGCACTGGTGTCACACTCCGTGTAAGTCTATCGGTCCCGGTTACGGCTTCCGGAGCAGCGCGCAGTACATCGCGTCGGTGCCGTGCCGGTGAGGCCACAGTTGCACGTCAGGCCCACCCCCCAGATCCGGCACGCCAGGGAAGAACGGCCGCGCATCCAGCCTGCTCGCGCCGCTGGTTCGGACGGCCTCGCCGACCAGCCCTTCGGTCTCGGCCAGATGGAAGGTACACACCACGTAGCAGACCACGCCCCCGCTGCGCGTCAGGCGCAGCGCCTCGGCGAGCAGCTCGCCCTGCAGCCGGGTGAGATCGGCCACGTCCGACGGTGATCGGCGCCACCGCGCCTCGGGACGCCGCCGCAGCGCGCCGAGCCCGGTGCAGGGCGCGTCCACCAACACGCGGTCGTATCCGGGAGACAACCCGCTCGCCCGACCATCGGCGGTGTGCACCGTCACCGGTAACCCGTCGACCGCCTCGCGGACCAGAGCGGCCCGGTGCTCGGCCGTATCGACCGCGTCCAGATGCGCGCCGGTCGACGCGGCGAGTGCACCGAGCAGCCGCGCCTTACCGCCGGGGCCCGCGCACAGGTCCAGCCACCGCCGATCTGGCTTCCCGTCGAGCGGCACCTCAGCCAGCGCCCGCGCGCACAGCTGGCTGCCCTCGTCCTGCACCGCCGCCAGCCCTTGCCGGATCGGTTCCGAGTCGGCCAGGTCGCCGCTACCCGCGTCCAGCCGCACCCCGTACGGCGAGTACGGCATCACCTCTCCCCCGGTCAGTGCGGCAAGCTCCGCGGCGTTGAGTGCGTCGGGCCTGGTCACCAGGTGCACCTCGGGACGCGTGTTGTCGGCCTCGAGCGCCTGGGCGAGTTCCGTGCCGGTGTCCCCCAGCGCTTCGGCGAACGCCCGTACGATCCATGCCGGGTGCGCCGTCCGGATGGCCAGGTGCCCGATCGGGTCCGTCTCGTATGGCGGTGCCAGCCGTTCGACCCAACCCTGCTCGTCGTCGGTCGCCGCACGACGCAGCACCGCGTTGGCGAATCCGGATACCGCCGATCCGGCGGTGGCTCGCACCAGGTCCACGGTGGCGGCCACGGCTGCGTGTGCCGGCACGCGTGTCCGCATCAACTGGTAGACACCGAGCCGCAACGCGTCGAGCACGTCACCATCCATACTCGACAACGCCCGGTCCGCGCACGCCGCGATGACTTCATCGAGCAGCCCGCGCAACCGTGCCGAGCCGTAGGTGAGTTCGGTGGCCAGCGCCGCGTCCCGGCCGGTGATACCGCGCTCCCGCAACAACTCGGGCAGCACCAGGTTGGCGTAGGCGTCGCGGGTGCGGATGGCCTGCAGCGTGTCGAATGCCACGCGCCGGGCCGGGTCGACCGCGGGTGGCTTACGGGGGCCTTCCTTCTTCCTGGCGGGTCGCGTGTTACCGGGACGCGACGGCCTACGCTTGCCCGGGCTCATGTCAGTCGCTCCCCCTGCTCGAGCTTGCTTCCCCTGGCCCAGTCCGCGGCGTGCATCCGCTTCTTCCCTTGCATCTGGACCTCGCCGAGCTCGAGTGGTTCGGTGGCGGTGCCGACCAGCACACGGTCGCGCCCCGCGGACAGTTCTCCCGGAGCCAGCCGCGCAACCAGCTCGGCGACCTCGTCGGGATGCCGTAACGGACCGAGCTTGATCCGCTTTCCTCGAAACTCCGCCCACGCTCCGGGTTCCGGGGTGACCGCCCGCACGTGCCGGTCGACCGCCAGCGCGGGCAGCGTGAAGTCCACCCTGGCGTCCTCGGGGGTGATCTTCTGGGCGTAGCTGACACCGTCGGCGGGTTGCGGGACGGCTTCCACGCTGCCGTCGGCGATGCCGTCGAGTGTGGAGACCAGCAGTCGCGCTCCCGACTCCGCGAGCCTACCCAGCAGATCACCTGCCGTGTCGTCCGGCCGCACCGGCTCGGTGACGACCCCGAACACGGGTCCGGCGTCGAGCTCACGCACGATCCGGAAGGTGGTCGCGCCGGTGAACTCGTCACCGGCGCGGATAGCGGCTTGCACCGGTGCCGCGCCGCGCCACGCGGGCAGCAGCGAGAAGTGCAGGTTCACCCAGCCGTGCTCGGGGATGTCGAGGGCTTCCTGCCCGAGCAGACCCCCATAGGCCACGGCCGCGCACGCCTCCGGCCGTAGCTCGGCCAGCCGCCCGAGAAAGTCCGCGTCCTTGCTGCTGTGCGGGGTGAGCAGTTCGATGCCGTGCTCGTCGGCGAGCTTGCCAACGGGGGAACGCACCACGTGCTGGCCCCTGCCTGCTGGTGCGTCCGGACGGGTCACCACGGCGACCACCTCGTGGTGTGACGTGTCGAGCAACGCGCGCAGCGAAGGCACGGCGGTATCGGGTGTTCCAGCGAAGACCAGGCGCATCGCATGCCGAGTCTACGGTGTGGCCACGCAACGTGCGGGCTCGGTAGCCCTGGCTGGCGCCGTTTCCGGCGCCACGTGGTGAGAAGGGTGGTGGGTCGTCGTTGGGGTCGGGTTGTGGCGGTGAGGGTTCGGGTTGGGGTTCGGCTGCTGGTGGGGGTTGGCTGGTGTGGTGGCGTCGGCTGGGGGTGGTGATGATGAGATCGCCGGTGGGGGTGTGGTGGTAGTGCCAGCCGGGTCGGTCTTTGAGTTGGTGGTGGCGGCGGCAGAGGGTGGTGAGCCCGGTTGCGGTGGTGGTGCCGCCGTGTTGCCAGGCGGTGTTGTGGTCCAAGTCGCAGTGTTTGATCTGACGCTCTGGTCCACCCGCCAAGAGAATGTTCCGGCAGCCGCGACCCGGCACGAGCCGGGCCCCGTCTACCGGACGGCGGGTGGACCAACCGCGGTGCCGCGCGGGTCGGTGGCAGCCGGGGAAGCGGCAGTGTTGGTCGCGGGTGCGGACGTAGCGGGCCATGGAGGCTGGGGGTCGGTAGCGGGTGCGGCCGACGTCGATGATGTGCCCGCTGGCGGGGTCGGTGATCAGTCGTCGCCAGGTGCTGGTGGGGTCGGCGGCCAGCTCGCGTACCACCGGGGCGGGCAGTGGCCCGTAGCCGCCGAGCATGCCGGGCAGCTCGGCGGTGCCGAGCAGGGTATCGGCCGGGACGGTGACCTGGATGTCGATGCGGCGGCCGGTGTGGTTGTGCCCGAGCAGGAGTTCGGCCAGCACGTCGGCGCGGACCTGGTCCAGCGACCGCTCGTCGGCGGTGGTATGGGCCGCGCGGGCGAGGGTGTCGATGCGGGTATACGCCGCGCTCGCGGTTTCGGCGGGCAGGTCGGCGCAGAGTTCGGCCATGCCGTCCTCACCGGGCAGCACTTCGACCCGGCGTTGACGGCGGCGGTGTTCGGCGCGGCGGGCCGCGCCGTCGGGGTCGAGCCGGTCGACCTGGTAGCGGGCGGATTGCTGGATCGCTCCGGCGGTGCGCCCGGCCACCCGCCCTTGCAGGAACTCGTCGAGCTGCCCGGCCTGCTCGTCATCGAGGGTGGCGGCGGTGTCGCAGATGCGAGCGGCCTTGGTGGCATCCAGCTCGCCGCGAACCATGGCCGCGTGCAGCTTCGGAAACCGCTCGGACAGCCGGCGCGCCAGCCCGACCTGGCGGTCGGCGGCATGCTTGCCCACCGCGATTTCCAGCGCGACCTCGTCAGCGGTGGCGCGCTCATCCCCGCGCCGGGCGGTCAGCTCGGCGATCGCGGCCAGCTGGCTGGCCTGGACCTGGGCGATCAACCGCTGGCAGGCGCCGATGTGCTCGACCACCGCATCGGTGCCCAGATGCTGCCAATCCACCTGCCCGTCGCCAGCGGCGAAGGCCACCAGATCCTGCGGCGACCACGCATACGCCAGTTCCGAGGTCATCAACGACCAGATCCCGGCCGCCTCACCGGCCACTCCGGGATCCTGACGATCAACAACAACTCCCCTGCTCACACCCCCACTCTAACACCGCAATCGAACACATGTTCCACACTTTCCAGTGACACGACCCCGCGTCAACAGGCGACGTCACGAGGCGCGGCACCACTGACCCATCGCATCGCTCACCCGACCGCGCCCGCCGCGCTTGGCCCGCTGCAAGGCCGCATCGGCCCGCAACACCAGCTGCGGCAGGTCGAGCTCGTCGTGGCTGTCGCGACAGGCCAGCCCGGCCGAGACGGTCAACCCGTCGAGCGTCACCGCGGTTCCCTCGGTTGTGGTGACCTCCACGGTCGTGGTGGCTACGGCCTGCACCACACGTTCGGCGAGAGCGGCAGCACCCGAACGAGACGTGCCAGGTAGCAGGATCAGGAACTCGTCGCCGCCGTAGCGACCGAGCACGTCCTGCTGCCGGATGCCGCCGCGCAGCACCGAGGCCACGGCCTGCAGCGCGGTGTCCCCGGCGGGATGACCAAGCTCGTCGTTGATCCGTTTGAACCAGTCCAAGTCGACGAGCAGTATTGCCAGCGGCTCGCGCAGGCACCGCGCGCGGTCCAGCTCCCGCTGGGCGCGCTCCTGCCACCCCCAGCGGTCGAGGGTGCCGGTGAGCCGGTCGGTGTTCCACCATCCGAGCGGTTGCCCGCAGGTAGTGCACCGGACGTCGTGGGAAGGGCTCCGGTCCAGGTCGTAGACCGTGATCGCGCTACGCATACCCCTCACTATCGGCCTGGCACGCGACGGCGTCGAGGGATGGACCGTTGACTGCTGGGAAACACCGGTGGTAATCGCTCGATCGCGCCGAGTATCCACCGTACGTTCCGGCGATCGCCCGTGTCACGGGCGGCGGGGCACGACGAGTCCGGGGCCGGGGGTAAGGATCCGGGAAGGATCGTACCGGTTCCTCGCGAGGACCACATCCCGCCACCGTGAACCGTAGTGCTGCTGCCACTCCTGCGGGCTCAGCGAGGGTGGCCCGATGGGATACACGTACCCACCCGCCGAGCGAGCTCGCTCGGCGAACCGCCGGTTCTGCTCGCTCAACCGCTCGACCGAGCCCGGCTCGTCCGGGGAGGCCGACAGCAGCAACCCGAACAGGAAAGCGAGCCGTTCGCCCGGCATCCGCAGCAGCGGGGTCGCCACCGTGGTCGTGTCGACGGGATAGATCAGCACCACACCGAAGTTGTCCATGTCGGACAGTTCCAGATCGGCGAGCACGCCGCCCACAACCGCGTCGGTTGCCGAGTCGGGCAGGAAGACGTTCAGCCACGGGTGCGGCCATCGCCACTCGCCGACCTCCTGCCTCGCGGCCACCCCGGGCTCGAGCCTACCGAGGAAGTCCCGGTAGGACAGGTCCTCGACCTCCTCCCCGCCCCGCTCGTAGCGCAGGTCGCCCACCATCGCCGCATCGTCGACCTTCCCGGCAGCGGGCACGAAGGTGGCTACCTCCAGCACGTAGGCGATGCGGCGATCCTCGGTGACCTCGGCGAACCCCTCCAGGTAGTCGAAGCGTCGTTCGAGGGCCAGCCTGCGCTGATCGGCCGTGAAGGTAGGCAGGTCGTCGTACGGCAGCCGGTACCGGCGCACCTCGGACCAGGCCTCGACCAGCCGTACGGTGGCGCGCGCGATGATGCCGTACTGGCCGAGACCGGCACGCGCGGCGTCGAACAGGTCCGGATCGCGTTCCGGCGAGCAGCGCACCACCTGCCCCTCGCCGGTGATCACGTCCAACTCCGCGACGCCGTCGGTCTGCGCCCCACAGCGGTGCGATGCGCCACCGATGCCGCCCACCGACAGCGTCCCGCCGACGGTGGTCTCCAGGTAATCGGTAAACACCGCAGGTGTCCTACCGTGAGGCAGGGTGGCCTCGGCCACCGCGCTCCAGTACGCCCCGGCATCGACCGACACGTGCTCGGTGTCGAGCATCTCGACCGCGTCCAACGAGCGGGTATCCACCACGAGACCGTCTCCGAGCTGCCCCTGCCCGTTCGCCGAATGACCCGCGCCACGCGCGGCCACCGGAACCTCGTGGCGGCACGCCCACCGCAGCGCCGCGGCGATGTCGTCCGCGGACTCGGGTCGCAGCACCGCGTCTGGTTCCCGGTAGACCACACCACCGAAGTCCCCTGCGACGGCCGAACGAGTCGACCCGCTCGTCAGCACCGTGCCGTGTGGCACGGCGAGCGAATCGAGGTAGCGGGCGGTCGCGCCGCCTTGGCGCTCCCCACGCGGCCGGGCCGGACGTTGGGATCCATCAGCGGGCGTCGGCATCGCGGCTCCCTCTGTTCATACCGGGTGTGTCCTGCACCGCTGTAGGCGGTGCGTGCTTCATGACGGTCGACAGGCGTGCTCGCACGTCGGCCGCTCTGGGATCGTCGAGTTCGTCGAGGATCCGGGCGGCCTCGCGCCACCGGCTCACGGCTTCCGCTGACCGGCCCAGCTCGTGCAGGATCAGCGCCAAGTTGTCCAGCGCGAGCGCCTCACCCTGGTGATCGCTGGCCTGCCTGCTCAGCACCAGTGACGTGCGCGCGTGGTTGAGCGCGTCCCATGGCCGCCCGATCTCGTACAGCACCGTCCCGAGCTTCGTCGCCGCGTAGCCCTCGCCGTGCTGGTAGCCGAGCGCCCTGAAGCACTCGACGGCGCGTTCGAGGCAGGTCAGCGCCCGACCGTATCGTCCGCGCCGCCGGTGCACGTCACCAAGTCCCACCAGGCACAGACCCCGACCCAGCAGGTTTCCCGTTTCGTCGAAGTAGGACAGCGCCTGGTCGATGTAGGTCGCCGCGTCCGAGTCGTGACCGACGGCCTGCGCGCTCGTGCCGAGCGCGTAACGGCTCCAGGCCAGTCCCCACTCGTCGCCGATCCGCAAGCGCATCGCGTAGGACTCGTGCAGCTGCTCGAACGCGAGCTTGAACTGGTGCCGGTCCTGATAGGCCACGCCGAGGTTCATCCGCACCCACGACTCGGCCCACGCATCGCCCGAGCGCTGCGCTGCCTCCAACGCGATCGTGTGCGCGTCGATCCACGGTGCCCAGCGCTTCTGCAGGTGCCAGAAATCCCAAAACACCAACGGGAGCTTCCAGGCCAGCTCGTCGAAGCCGTACTCATTGGCCTGCCGGGTGACGGCGACGACGGTGTCGCACTCGGTCTCGCACCATCGCAGTGCGGTGTCGTAACCGACGAATCGCTCGGGGTGTACGTCATCCTCGCCCCCACTGTCGGAGCTCTCGGTATCCAGCAAGTCGGGCCTGCCGTACGGGACCAGCAACGCGAGCGCCGCATTGGCGGACCGCAGGTACCAGGTGACCAATCGCCGCACCGCGGCACGACGCTCCTGCCCCGGCTCGTACCGCTCCACCTGCTCCCTGGCATACAGGCGGAGCAGATCGTGCAACCGGAAGCGGCCAGGGGCGACCTCGCTGAGTAGGTGCACTCCGCTGAGTACGTCCAGCAGGCGACGCGCTCGGTGCGGTGTGGTACCGGCGAGCGCCGCGGCCGCACCCACGCTGGTTTCGGCATCGCCGTGCAGGCCGAACAACCGGAACAGCCGCGCCTCGTCCGGCGGCAACGCCCGGTAGGACCAGGAGAACACCGCACGCACCGCCGTGGTCGCATCGTCCACGGCCGACAGCGCGTCCAGCCGGTGACGCTCAGAAGCCAGCTCCCTGGCGATATCGGCCAACCCCAGGCGTGGCCTGCTCCGCGCTCGCTCGGCGGCTACGCGCAGCGCCAGCGGGAGGCGACTGCAGTGTGCCGCCAACGCGTGCACAGCGGCCGATTCACGGTCGGCACGGCATGTTCCGACGCCGTGGCGCAACAGGTCGACGGCATCCGCCTCCGGCAACGGATCGAGGAGTACCCGGCAGGCGCCTTCCCGTGCCGCCAACCCTGACAGCGAGCTCCGCGAGGTGACGACGAGCAGGCAGCCCGCGGATCCTGGTACCAGTGGTCGCACCTGCCGCGTGGACACGGCGTTGTCCAACACGATGAGGACGCGCCTACGCGCCAGCCGGGTACGCAGCAGCGCGGCCTTGCCCTCCAGGGTTCTGGGAACGACGTCCGATGGCACGTTCAAGGCACGCAAGAACGCTTCCAGCACCTCCGCCGGTTCGGCTGGCTCGCCCTCGGGGTCGTAACCGCGCAGGTTCGCGAACAGGCTCCCGTCGGGGTAGCGGTCGCATAGTCGGTGTGCCCAATGCAGCGCCAGCTCCGTCTTGCCCACCCCGGGAGCGCCACTGATCACCACCACGCCCGCACCCGCCTCTCGGGAGGCGTTCAGCGCGTCGATCTCGTCGTCGCGCCCGACGAAACCCGCGCCCGCAGTGGGCAGCTGCGCGGGCGGGGGCGACACCATCCCGCCCTGGCCGCGAGCGGCGAGCTCGACCAGCGTCCCGCCCGCACCGACCGCCGCATCGCAAGCCCGCGCCACGTCGTAGGTGGCGGGCTTGTCTCCCGTTTCGATCTTGCTCAGGTAGCCCTTGCTGTAGCTGACCAGCCGAGACAATTCCGCCAGCGACATCCCGCGGCGAACGCGCATCCGCCGCAACTCCGTGCCGAACGGCAGCGAACGCACCTCGCCGCCCGGTCCGCGACCCATTGCCCCCATGCTGGTACCCCATCCTTCGATGTGGCCCCCCTGTGCCCGTTGTCCCGGCCACCGCTGATCGGTGCTCAACGGCCACCCGCCACACCGGCACGGCACGCCCCCGTTCGCCGGCACGGCACGGTCTCGGTAGCACCCGAGCCTAACCAAACGACGCGTGCACGGAAAGGCATCAACGGGACCACGGGCCGTGATTCCCTACGGCTCACCCGGATGGCCGCCCCGCACGGCTCGCCGGGCCGCGCCCGGCGGCACCGTGACGCCGCCGATCCAGTGCCGCGCCGGATCACCTCAGGCGCTCCCTCGAACGGTCGACATGCGGCCGGAGACACGAGTTCGATCCGGCCCGGCGGCCTGCAGAGGTGTACATTGGGCATCCGGTCCCGGTCCCCGGTCCGTTCCGCGGCCGGAACGCATATGCGCGGACTCCGGTCGCGAGCACCGGTTGGCCGGTACGGCGATCCACTACCCCACCGAACCGTGTGGGAGACCACGCCGCGTAGAGCCGGAAGGAACGATGACGGTACGAGGGGTGACGAGCACTCTCGCCGATGCTTCCTGGACGGTGGCCACGCTGCCGTTGCGACTCGCCGCGATCCCCGCCCGTATAGCCAGCCGCGTGCTGACCGCACCGGGCACCGACGGCCAGCACGGCGAGCAAGCCACCGGACTGGATGGCGGACAGGGTAGCGAGCCTGCCACCGACACCGGCGCCGCCGCGACGGCGACGGCCAGCCGGGCCCGCAATGGACTGCCCACCCACGCCGAAGACACCGGAGACGTCGAAGACACCGGGGACGCTGCCGACCCGGCCTCGCTGGTCGGTAAGGTCGCCGATCTGCTCGGCGACGGGGCCGAACGCGTCGAGGAGTTCGTCGAGGACGGCAACGAGCTGCTCGACGAGGTCGTGACCGAGACCGTGGACCTCGTCGAGGACACCGTCGGCAGGCACCGCCGCGTGTGGGAGGACGAGGAGCACGGACACGCGCACATCGAGGTGCACGGCATCTCGGAACCGGAGGCGGTCGGGCTGCGTCGGGGCATCGCCCAGCGACTGCGCCAGCTCGACGACGTGCACTGGGCCGAAGTGAACGCCATTACCGGCCGTGTCGCGGTCGCTTTCGAGGGCGGCACCACCACCCTGACCTCGCTGATCGAGATCATCGAAGGCCTCGAACGGCTGCACGGAGCCCGGCGGGAGGAGTCCCGGCCCGGCTGGGACACCGACGAGCGTGCCGAGCATCCGGCCGATGTGGAACCCGTGAACCGCGTCATCGCCATCATGGTCGGCGACGTGCTCAGCCTCGGCTGGTCCGTCACCGGGCGGGTGGCACGGCTGGCGCGACTTCCCGTCGAGTACGCCGGGCTGATCGGCGCACTCAACAACCACAGCTGGGCAAGGGAACGGATCGAGCGCGTGCTCGGCAGGCGCGCCACCGCACTCGTCCTGCCGCTGGCGGGCGCCGCGGCATCGGGTTTCGCGCAAGGACCGGTCGGGGTCGTGGTCGACCTCGCGCAGCAGACCCTCACGCTCGGCGAACTCCGCGCGCGCAGGCATGTCTGGCAGCAGCGCGAGCCGGAACTGTACGCGGCGTGCGGCGACGAGTCCATCGAACCTCCCGACATCGGACCGCGTCCCGTCCCGCTGCCCGACGGGCCGATCGAGAAGGTGACCCGCCGCCTGTCACAAGCCTCCCTCGGCGGTTTCGGCGCCACCCTGCTCGCCACCGGTGACCCGCGCCGCGCCACGGACGCGTTCCTGGCAGGCACCCCGCGCACCGCCCGGATCGGCCGCGAGGGCTTCGCCGCTCACCTCGGACGTACCCTCGCCTACCGGGGGACGATCCCACTGGACGGGTCCGCGCTGCGCCGCCTCGACCGCGTCGACACGGTCGTGCTGGACGCCGACGTGCTGGTGACCGACCGGTGGCGGATCCACGAGCTCGCGCGCCCCGACGGCACACCGCCCACCGACGCCGCGTGGCGCATGGCCGAGACGCTGTTCGATGTGGACGACCCGCAAGTGGCACGTGCCGAGCATGACTGGCAGCTCGTGCCCTACCACGAGTTGGAAAGCGACACCGCGCGGCACACCGCGTCGTCACCGCCGTCCCTCCCGCCCGGTGCGACCACCCTCGCCACGGAGATGCGCGAACGTGGCGGCATCGTCCTGGCGCTGCTGCATCGCGGCGAGGCCTCCCATCTGGTCCACGCGGTACCCGAGTTCGACCCAGGGCTGGAACGGGTCACCGAAGCCGTTCGCCGCTGCGGGCACCGGCTCGTGGTGCGCAGGCGCAACCACCACGCGGGGGCGCCCGACGAACAGCAGCTGGGCGCCGACCGGCTACTCGAAGCCGACTGCGACCTCGGAGCGGCGGTACGCGGGTTGCAGGCGGAGGGCGCGGGCGTGTTGGTCGTGGCCCGCCAGGGCCATGCCGCGCTGGCCGCCGCCGACGTGGGGGTTGGCGTGGTGGCACCGACCGGCAGGCCCTCATGGGGAGCCGATCTCATCCTGGGACGGGAGCTCGCGGACGCGGCCACGCTGATCGACGCCACCAGCGTCGCGCGCCAGGTCAGCACCCGCGCCGCGCAGTTCGCAGCAGGCGGTTCGGCGCTGGCTGCGCTGGTCGCGCTGACCGGGCCGAGGCTGGCGGCCGGCTCGCGGGCGATGGCCATGGCCGGCGGCGCGGCCGCCGCTTCGCTGATCGCGGGCACCTGGGCCGCCGTGCGGCTCGCGCACACACCCCGCCCGAGGGTTCCCGATCAGGGCCGCTGGCACGCGCTCCATCCGAGTCGCGTGCTGGCCATCCTGGGCGGCGACCCCGACCGGGGCTTGAGCGAGCAGGACGCGGCGCAGCGCCGCTCCACCGCAGGCGGCGGCGGGCGCGAGGTCTCGCCTGCTGAGCCGTTCCTCGCGGAGCTGGCCAACCCCCTCAACCCCATCTTGGCGGCGGGTGCGGGGCTGTCCGCCGCCGTCGGATCGATGACCGACGCGGGGCTCGTGCTCGGGCTCATCGGCCTGAACACCGCCGTGGGCGGCCTCCAGCGGCTGCGCGCCGACACCACGGTGCGTCGGTTGCTCGAAGACGACGTGTCCTGGACGACGGTGCTGCGCGACGGCCGCGAGATCACCATCGCCGAGGACCGGTTAGTGCGCGGCGACGTGATGCTGCTGCGCGCGGGCGACGTGGTGCCCGCCGACGCACGTGTACTCGACGTCGACGGGTGTGAGGTCGACGAGTCGAGCCTGACCGGCGAATCCCTGCCGGTGGCCAAGACCTCCGAGGCGTGTCCCGGTGCCGACGTGGCCGATCGCCACTGCATGCTCTACCAGGGCACCACCGTGGCCTCCGGCTCGGTTCGTGCCGTGGTGACCGCGACCGGCGAGCACACCGAGGTGGCACGCAGCCTCGCGCTGGCAGGACCGCCACCACCCAGCGGGGTGGAGCTGCGGCTCGAACAGCTCACCCGACGGTTGCTGCCCGCGGCCATCGGCACCGCGGCGGGGATCGCCGGTATCGGGTTGCTGCGCCGCTGGCCGCTGCATGACATCGCGGGCACCGCCGTCAGCCTCGCTGTCGCCTCGGTGCCCGAAGGGTTGCCGTTCGTGGCAACCGCGGGCCAGTTGGCGGGGGCGCGCAGGCTGGCGAGTTACAACGCGGTGGTGCGCAACCCCCGCACCGTCGAAGCCCTCGGCAGGGTGGACGTGCTGTGCGTGGACAAGACCGGAACGCTCACCGACGGGCGGGTCCGGCTGGTCGGGGTCTCCGACGGGCGGCGGCTGGAGCCGGTCGGGCGCATCGGCGCCGCCGGTCGGGCCCGCGTGGCCGCGGCGCTCCGCGCCAGCGAGCAGCCGGACGATGGGCAGGAGCTGGCCGAGCTCGACGACATCGACGAAGCGCTGCACGAAGCGGCACGCGAGTACGGTGTCACCGCCGATGAGGACGTGGGATGGCGGGTGGTCACCGAGCTGCCGTTCGAGGCGAGCCGCAGCGTGCACGCCGTCCTCGGCTACAACGGCTCCGGGCATCGGCTGGTCGTCAAGGGTGCCCCAGAGGTCGTGGTCGAGGCCTGCACCGCATGGCGTCACGACGAGTCGCGGGTCGACCTCGACGATGCCGAGCGGGAACGGCTGCTGGCGCACGCGAGCGAGCTGGCCGCACGCGGCCACCGGGTACTGGCCGTGGCCGAGCGCTCCGCTTCCGAACGTCCCGAGCTGGAGACCGACCGGCTCGAACGGCTGACCCTGGTTGGGCTGCTCGCGTTCGCCGACCCGGTGCGTGCTACGGCCGCCGAGGCTGTGCGCGGTATCGGTGAGGCGGGGGTCCGCACCATGATGATCACCGGAGACCACGCCGAGACCGCGGCCAGCATCGCCGCCGAGCTGGGCCTGGACACCTCCACCTCGGTGACCGGAGCCGAGCTCGACGAACTCGACGACGAGGCTCTGGATCAGGTGCTGACGAAGGCGACCGTGGTCGCCCGCGTCACGCCCGCGCACAAGATGCGTGTCGTGGAGAGCCTCCAGCGGCGTGGGGCAGCCGTGGCGATGACCGGCGACGGCGCCAACGACGCCGCGGCGATCCGGCTCGCCGACGTCGGAGTGGCGTTAGGGCGGCGCTCCGCCTCCGCGGCACGCGAGGCCGCCGACATCGTGATCACCGATGATCGTGTGGAGACGCTGATCGCGGCGATCACCGAGGGGCGGGCGCTGTGGGGCTCGATCCGGGAGGCGCTGGCGGTGCTGGTCGGGGGCAACCTCGGCGAGATCGGTTTCACCGCGCTGGCCAGCCTGTTCAGCCGCAGTGCCCCGCTCCGGCCACGCCAGTTCCTGCTGGTCAACCTGCTCACCGACCTGGCTCCCGCGGTCGCGATCGCGGTACGGCCACCGGCGGACGTCTCCCCCGAGACGCTGCTGCGCGAAGGCCCCGATGTCTCCCTCGGCGAGGCGCTGCGCAGGGACGTCGCGGTGCGCGGCACCGCAACCGCGCTGGGCGCCACAGCCGCGTGGACGGTCGCGCGGTTCACCGGCACCCGCACCCGCGCGGGAACCGTGGGGCTGGCCGCCCTGGTCGGCACCCAGCTCGGACAGACGATCGCGGCAGGCGGCTGGCGCAGGCCCACCACCCTGCTCACCGGCGTGGCCTCGGGCATCGTGCTGGTAGCCGTGATCCAGACCCCGATCGTCAGCGGCCTGTTCGGCTGCCGCCCGCTCGGGCCCGTCGGCTGGTCGCTAGCGGCCGGCTCGGCGGCCGCCGCCACGATCGGCTCCCAGGTCGCCGGCCGCCTCGTCCGCCCAGACTCCCGAAGGCACTGAACGTCACCTCCGGAGGGTTGTTCACAAGCCCGCTGGCGGGGGGCGGCACAGCCGAGGAGCGGAGAGAAACCACAGGTGAGGCATGATGTTCGGTGGCCTGGTTCCAGCTCAGCGAGTGCATCAGCACCGAGCCCGGCACCTTCCCCAATGTCCGGGCGATATCGCTGAACGAACACCCGCGCTTCCACCGACGCCACACCTCACGCTCCTGCTCGCCCGACAGCCCCGCCCGACCAACCTTGTCCATCACAGCAACACCTAGCTCACTGGCCTCAGGCGTCACACCTCCCCCTCGAACGCGCCACAACTTCGTTGCTCGTCACGTACCGAGACCGTTACTATCAGCGCACGGGGAAACACGCCGAGGGTCGACCGGACATGTTTGGTCCACTCCCGGAACAACCGCAATTTCCGGTGTATGGATTGAGCAGAGCGTTTAATGGCACCCGATGGCTGGAGAAGTGGGATCGTTTCCGGCGCCCCGGCCCCCTTGGGTCCTACGCACCGATCTGGCATGTTGATCTCGGTCACGGCGATCCGGCTGGTGATAGTTCGGTGCTTGTTACCAGCACCGTGGCTAACCTCGAAACGCTACGTTATCGGAATTCCTCAGACGATTCCGCGCTCGTTGACGCGGCGCTCGGTGTCTTACTCGGGCTCATTCACTTGGCGTATCCAACACAAAGTAACGGTCGCCGTTCGGCCGAATTCTACCAACATTCAACGATACTGGAACAGTTGAGTCGTCAACCGGACACAGCCCCTTGGACGGGCGCCACGGGAACGGTCGACGGTGCGGAAACCGACTTCGCTCACTATCGCATAGGAGATGCCTGGTGTGCGATCGCAAATCTCGTGAGCAAGCAAGTTTCCCTGGGAGTCTACGGATGTGGCATCGAACTCGATGATTACGCCATCGAACACTGCAAAAACCTTGATATCTATCTACCGCGACGACACCTAAAGTGAACGCGACCCTTAAACTGAGGATATCTAACAAAAATATATAGATGAAACGTGGGGGCAATACCGAAAAGAGTGCCACTCAAGCAATTACTGAATACTTCTATTCTAGCTTTCACTCTTTCGCTCCTGCCGTCAGCGGTCGCCGCCGGCGAGCCCGACACCTTTCGGCCTCCGAACTGCGGTGACACCGTTTTCGCAACCCAGGTCGAGCATGATATGCTAAGTAATACTGCTAGTTTCAGAATCATTGGTGTGGACCTTGGCCCGTGGCTTAGCACAAGCGAAGAAGGGATACTTTGGGTAACTGTTACGGGGTCCGACGGTCAGACAGATGAAATGCCGCCGTTCCCAGCATCGAGTCGAGGCGGGGCAAGGACCGGGTTCATCTATGCCACTGACGATGCGCACGCTCCGGGAGACTCTCACGCAATTGTTGGAGTATCGATCGAGGACTCCAATGGAGTAAAAAGATGCCAGAACAGTTTCAGAGTTTAGCACCCTTATTCAGTAGCCGGCCTATTCACCGCAATACGGGTTCCGGACATCTCCTGTGACCTGCGGTCGTCGGCCGCGAGTCACTCGAGGGCGAGCCTCGTCCACCGACTTGTGAATAGACCTCTGGGTGTTGCGGGACATGACGTTGGCGTCGGCTGACGGGGTCTGACACAGGGGACGGCTACGGGTCTTTCGGCGGCAGGATGAGAAGTGATGGCCACTCGTCCGCCGTACAGAAAGACCCGTCCCGTGTCACACCGTAACGCCCCGCTGTAGGTCGAAGGCCGTGGTCGCCTCGAACCGCACACTCCGGCGGATCTCCGCTCGCTGGCCCGGCCACATGGTCCAAGCAGGTCGATTCGCCGAACCGAGCTCAGGCGACGAGACCGCGAACAACCATCGACACACGCCACTAGATCAGCTCCAGCGGGTCGAGCTGCACGCGGACCGGATCGGCCGCCTTGCGGGCGCTACGACCGGCCTGGGCGGCGGCGAGCCGCGTCGCGAGTTCCCTGCCGCCGGTGCGCGCGACGCGGATCAACACGCGCTCGACCTCCTCCTCCCCTTCGGCGGCCGGTGCCACCGAAACCGGTCCGAGTACCTCGGCCTCCTCCGGCAGCGCCAGCTCCATCAGGAAGTCCGCCAGCACATCCGCCCTGGCTTGCACGCTGGCGATGCGCACCGCAGGCGGGAAACCCAGCGAGCGTCGCTCGGCCAGCTCCCGCTCGGCGTACCAGCCGGGGTCCCACCGCAGCAGCGCCTGCACCTGCGGCAGCCCGCTGTCCGCACCAACCACGACGCGGCCGCCTTCGCTCGCCGGGCGCACCAGCGCGGCCGCTGCCATCCACCGCCGCAGCGCCTCCTCGCCCGCGCGCAGGTCCGGGCGCGCAAGCAGCGCCCACCCGTCCAGCAGCAGCGCCGCGCCGTAGCGGCCCTCGGCCACCGGTTCCGCCCCGGGCGTGGCCACCACCACGGCTGGCTTGTCCCCGACCGAGTCGAGTACCTCGGACCCACCGGAGGTGCGCACCGCGGTGCCGGGAAACGCCCTGCCGAGCTCGTCCGCGGTGCGCTGCGCGCCGACCACCACCGCACGCAGCCGAGTGGCCGCGCAGCTCGGGCAGCGGAAGTGCGATTCGACCGCGCCGCACCAGCGGCAGTGCGCGTCCCCGCCGCCCGCGTCACCACCGGCCGCGCCCGCCTCGCCGCCGTGCCTGCCGCGCAGCGCCAGCGGGCCCGCGCACTGCCTACAGCGGGCGGGCTCCCGGCAGCGGGCGCACGCCAGCGCGGGCACGTACCCGCGCCTCGGGACCTGTACCAGTACGGGTGCGCCCGCTGCCAGCGCCGCGCGGGCAGCCTCGAACGCGGCCGCTGGCAGCCGGGCAGCACCGGCAGCCGGATCCCTGGCCAGCTCGTACTCATCGCCGAGCCCCACGGTGCGGGGCGCGGCTGCGCGGACCTCCTCCCTGGTGGCCTGCACCGGGTGCGCCCAGCCGGATTCGAGCAGCAGCTGCGCCTCGGCGGTACGCGCGAAGCCCGCTACCACCACCCCGGTGCCGCTGCCGTGCCCCCGCTGGATCAGCACGTCCCGCACGTGCGGGTACGGCGACCGTGGCTCGGCGTGCAGGTCGTCACCGTCATCCCAGACCACGAACAC
The DNA here is from genome assembly GCF_033042135.1 of Haloechinothrix sp. LS1_15. Lineage (NCBI taxonomy): Bacteria > Bacillati > Actinomycetota > Actinomycetes > Pseudonocardiales > Pseudonocardiaceae > Haloechinothrix > Haloechinothrix sp. LS1_15. The sequence continues at coordinate 83,957 of NZ_WBXM01000007.1, forward strand.
CCCGGGCGAGGTGACGGGCGCGAACATCGCCGCGCGGGTGCCGACCACGATCCGTACCCGACCGCGGCGCACCGCGAGCCACCGACGGTACCGCTCGGCGGGGCCGAGACCTGCGGTCAGCGCGACCACCGCCTGGCTGCCCGCGAGGTCCGCGCAAGCGGTGTGCACCCTGGTGAGGTCACGGTGATCCGGCACAACCAGCAGCGCCGACCGGCCGGCCCCGGCCACCGTCACGGCCATCTCGGCCAGCCGCATCGGCCAGTCCTCACCCGGCAGCGCCTGCCACACCGCGTTGGCTCGCTTGCCGCCTGCCAGCGCCGACAGCAACGCAGTACCGTGCTGATAGCGTCGCCACCCTGCCTGATCCGGCGCGGCGGGCGCCACCGAGCCGATGTGCCCGCCTGCGTCGCCCGCGTCGCCAGAGGGGGCTTCCCGCTCGGCTCTGGCGTGGCGGGGCGGGATCGCCAGCCGCAGCACATCGATCATCGTTCCCGCATAGCGGTCCGCGACGCCCCGCGCCAGGGCGGCCAGCTCCGCGCTCAGCACCGGCTCGCTGGAGATCACCCGTTCCAGGTAAGACAGCCGCCCGGAGTGCTCGCTGTCGGCGACCCGCTCCAGCAGGAACCCGTCGACCAGCTGGCCCGCGAACCGCACTCGCACCCGGCAGCCCGCCACCGCGGCCTCGTGGAGCGTGTGCGGGACCAGGTAGTCGAACGGCCGGTCCAGGTGGGCAAGCGGCACGTCGACGTACACCCGCGCGACCGGCGCCTCGGCCGCCGGCCTGCGCTGCCCCTTCCTGCTACGGCTCGCTGTTGCCATCGCTGCTCTTGTTACCAGGGGCGGTGAGGGCGCCTCCGGATACCCCTTGGTTCACCCGACGCTCAACCGCTGCACCCCCCACTACCGGATCGAACGATTCGCATCTCTGACACCCATCATCGCAGCGGATACGGCAGAATCACCCGGATCAGCCACCGGAAGGCAAGGGGGGTTCGTCCGTGGCCACACCGGAGATCCGCACGTTCCGCGAATCCGACACCGAGCCGCTACGCGCGCTGTTCGCCAGCGCGGGGCAAGGCGCACCACCCGACGCGCTCTGGGGACACCGGGACTCCGAGACCGACGTCTACCTCGCTCCCTATATGGACCTCGCGCCGGACTCGCTGTTCCTCGCGTTCCTCCACGGGACCATGGTGGGCTACCTGACGGGCTGCCTGGATACTTCCGCCCTACCGAGCGAGCGCGAGCGGATGGAACGGGCCATCCGGCGGCACCGGCTGATGCTCCGGCCTCGCTGCCTTCCCTTCTTCGCCCGCAGCCTGCTCGACTCGGCGGGCGCGCGGGTACGCAGGCACCCTCCCGTCGTGGAACTCGATGATCCGCGGTGGCCCGCCCACCTGCACATCAATGTGCTGCCGCAGGCACGGGGCACCGGAGTCGCCGCCGCATTGATGGAACGCTGGTTCGACCGTCTCGCCGACACCGGCACCCCGGGCTGCTATCTGCAGACGCTGGTGGAGAACACCCGCGCGGTGCGCTTCTTCGAACGTATGGGGTTCGTCGCGCACGGCCCGAACCCGCCGATCCCGGGAATCCGCAGCCAGGGCCGCCGCCTGCACCAGCAGACCATGGTCCGGACGACGTGACCAACCCGCGACGCGCCACGCTACGCCGCGCGGCGTAGCTGCTCGACCCGGTCGGTGCGCTCCCACGGCAGGTCCAGCTCCGGCCGTCCGAAGTGGCCGTAGGCGGCCACCGGCCGGTACCGGGTGTGCAGCAGGTCGAGCTCGGCGACCACGGCACCCGGCCGCAGATCGAAGACCTCCTCGATAGCGCGTTGGATACGGGCAGGGTCCACCGTCTCGGTACCGAAGGTCTCCACGAACAGGCCGACCGGCCGGGCCGTGCCGATGGCGTAGGCCACCTGGACCTCGACCCTGGACGCGAGCCCGGCGGCGACCACGTTCTTGGCGACCCAGCGCATCGCGTAGCTGCCGGAACGGTCCACTTTCGATGGATCCTTTCCGGAGAGCGCGCCGCCGCCGTGGCGCGCCATACCCCCGTAGCTGTCGACGATGATCTTCCGGCCCGTCAGGCCTGCGTCGGCGGCGGGACCGCCGAGGACGAACCGACCCGTCGGGTTCACCAGCAGCCGCACCTGCTCGGTGTCCAGGCCCAGATCCGTCAGTTCCGGCTCCAGCACCTGCTTGGTGACCTCGGGAACCAGCTGCCCCGCGAGCTCGACATCCGGTGCGTGCTGCGCGGACACGACGACGGTGTCCAGCCGCACCGGCTCATCCCCCGCGTACTCGACGGTGACCTGAGTCTTACCGTCCGGTCGCAGGTACGCCACGGCGCCGTCGCGGCGTACCAGCGCCAGCCTGTGCGAGAGCCGGTGGGCCAGCGCGATCGGCAGCGGCATCAGCTCCGGCGTGTCGGTACACGCGTAGCCGAACATCAATCCCTGATCGCCAGCTCCCTGGGCGGCAGCAAGGGAGGTGTCCGCCGCCTGGCCGCTCCGGGACTCGTACGCCTGCGCCACCCCCTGCGCGATGTCCGCCGACTGCGTGCCGATGGCCACATTGACGCCGCAGGTGTTCCCGTCGAACCCTTTGTCGGACGAGTCGTAGCCGATCTCGACGATCACCTCGCGAGCGATGCTCGCCACGTCGATCCACGCCGAGGTGGTGACCTCGCCGACAATGTGAACCTGGCCGGTGGTCACCAGCGCCTCCACCGCCACCTTGCTCGTCGGATCGAGCTCCATGAGCCGGTCGAGCACCGTGTCGCTGATGGCGTCACAGATCTTGTCCGGATGCCCCTCGGTGACCGACTCCGACGTGAAGAGCCTGCGGTGTGAACTGGTACTCACGGCGACCTGCCCTTTCGCACTACACGGTGCCGTGTTCAGCCTAGCCGCGCGTCTCGCCTCCGGCACGGTCGCGCGCCAGGAGCTCGCTGACCGCGTCCCACAGCGCCGCCGCGAGCTGGGACTTGGAGCCGAACGGGATGGGGGTCTCGGCACCGTCGGCGGCCAGCAGCCACCCCGAGTTCTCCTCCACCTCGAACGCCTTGCCGTCTCCGACGGCGTTGACCACCAGCAGGTCGCTACCCTTGCGCCGCAGCTTGGCGCGACCGTGCTGGAGCACGTCGCTGCCACCGTCACCGGTCTCGGCGGCGAACCCCACGATCACCTGCGAGCCGCGCCGGTTCTCGACCAGCTCGGCCAGCACATCGGCGTTGCGATCCAGCACGACCGGCTCGGGTTCGGTGTCGGTCTTCTTGATCTTGTGTTCGACCAGCGCGGCCGGTTTGAAGTCCGCCACCGCCGCGGCCATCACGACCACGCTCGCCGACTTCGCCGCCTCGTGCACCGCGTGCCGGAGCTCATCGGCGGTGGACACATGCACCACCTCCACCCCAGCAGGCACCGGAAGCGAGGTGGTGTGCGCCGACACCAACGTCACCCGCGCTCCCCTGGCAGCGGCCACTCGCGCCAGCGCGTATCCCTGCCTACCGGACGACCGGTTGCCGAGGAATCGCACCGGATCGAGTGGCTCGCGGGTGCCGCCCGCGGAGACCACGACGTGCACGCCCTCGAGATCCCTCGGCAGGCCGTGCGGCTCGTCGATCAGCAACCGGGCCAGGTCCACGATCTCGGACGGGTCGGTCATCCGCCCCGGGCCCGAGTCGGTTCCGGTGAGCCTGCCGGTGTCGGGATCCGGCACGATCGTGCCCCGCGCCCGCAGCGTGGCCACGTTGGCGCGTGTCGCGGGGTGCTCCCACATCTCGGTGTGCATCGCGGGGAACAGCGCCACTGGGCAGCGCGCGGTGAGCAACGTGTTGGTGAGCAGGTCGTCAGCTAGGCCGTGCGCAGCCTTGGCGAGCAGGTCGGCGGTGGCAGGAGCAACCACCACCAGGTCGGCCTGCTGGCCGATCCGGACGTGCTCGACCTCCGGCACGTTGGCGAACACCTCAGTACGCACCGGGTTACCGGACAGTGCCTCGAACGTGGCCGCGCCGACGAACTCGAGTGCCGAACGTGTCGGCACCACCCGCACGTCGTGGCCGCACTCGGCCAGCCCCCGCACCACCTCACAGGTCTTGTACGCGGCGATGCCCGCGCCGACCCCCACCACGACGCGCGGCGCGCGCATTGCGTCCTCGGTCATCTCCGGGCTGTTCCTTCACAGGCCGTGGTGATCCAGCACCCCGCTGTACCGCGACCACCTACCGTGACGTGCGGTGAGCGAGCGGGCAGGCACTCGGGCGTGGCCTCGTCAGCGACCGTGCCCGGACACGTGCCGGTCACTCGCCCTCGGTGTGCTCGAGCAACCCGGAGTGGATCTCCCGCAGCGCGATCGACAGCGGCTTCTCGCGCGGGCCAGGATCGACCAGCGGGCCGACGTACTCCAGCAGCCCTTCACCGAGCTGGGCGTAGTAATCGTTGATCTGACGCGCCCGCTTGGCGGCGTAGATGGCCAGCGCGTACTTCGAGCTGACCCGATCGAGCAGGTCGTCGATCGGCGGGTGGGTGATGCCTTCCAGCTTCTCACCATGAAGGCCAAGAGTCGTGCTCACTCGCTGCGCTCCTGTGGGTGTTCGCCGCGGTCCTCGCGGCAGGCGGGAAACGGCTTCCCTGCGAGGTACCGCTGTGGTTGTGGCTGCCTGTCGCTACTTCCTGCTGCTGGTCACCGCTCGTCGCGATGGCGTCGACGCAGCTCCTAACTCACGGTCTTGCCGGATATCAAGGTTAGCAACTGCTCGGCCGCGGTGCGCACATCGGTATTGACAACGTGTGCGTCGAACTCCTCGGCGGCGGCGAGTTCCTCCGCTGCCACCGACAACCGGGTGCGCACCGCGGTGCCCTCCTCGGTGCCGCGACCGGTCAACCTACCGACCAGCTCTTCCCAGCTCGGCGGGACCAGCATGACCAGCTGCGCCTCGGGCATGGCCCGCCGTACCTGCCGCGCACCCTGGATTTCGATCTCGAGCACCGCGGGCCGTCCGGCGGCCAGCGCCTCGGTGACCGGCCCGCGCGGCGTTCCGTAGAGGTTGCCCGCGAACTCGGCGTACTCCAGCAGCTCTCCCCTTGCCGCCATGGCCTCGAAGGTTTCCCTGTCGACGAAGTGGTAGTGCTCACCATCCACCTCGCCCGGCCTGGCTGCCCTCGTCGTGACCGACACGCTGAAGTACACGTCCGGAACCAGCGTCCGCAGCTCGGCGAGCACGCTCGACTTGCCCACACCGGACGGGCCGGAGACAACGGTGAGCCGGGGGCGGGCCCGCGGGCCCGCCCCCGGCTCACCACCGGACGGGTTCGCCGCCGTCACTCGTCGCTGAACTCGGCAAGCAGCGCCTTCCGCTGGCGCTCGCCGAGACCACGCAGCCGACGGCTCGGTGCGATGTCCAGCTTCTCCATCGTCTGCTGCGCACGAACTTTGCCGACGCCGGGGAGCGACTCGAGCAGGGCGGAGACCTTCATCTTGCCCAGCGTCTCGTCCTCATCGGCCTGCTTCAGCACGTCGGCCAGGGTCGTGCCACCGCGCTTCAGCCGCTCCTTCAGCTCGGCGCGTGCGCGGCGTGCGGCAGCAGCCTTCTCCAGCGCAGCAGCACGCTGTTCCTCGGTCAGCTGGGGAAGAGCCACGATTTCCTCCGATACGCGTCATGTTCGCCTTCGTCGACGAGACGGTACCCATCCTCACCACCGATTCACAATGCGGGGTCGGTTTATTGGCCGGAATTTTGCCTAGTGCCGGGCTATGGCACGCTCTCGAGCGGCCTCACACGACCCTCGGAGCCCGCTGCACGGCCCCGTCATGCCGTGAGCTTCGCCGCCACCTCCGCGAACCGGTCGCGCAGCGCAGCGACGCCGGGACCAGGTGTGAGGAGGTCACGCGCCGAGGCGGGCAGCACCCCCCGCAGACCCGTGCCGAACGCCGAGCGGAGCGTTTCCACCGTGGCGCCCTGCGCCCCGAACCCCGGCGCGAGTACGGGACCGTTCAGGCCGCTCAGGTCCAGGCCCGTGCGGCCGTATGTCGCCCCGACCACCACGCCCACATCGCCCCACGGTTCGGCGCCTGCGTTGCGCTCGGCCGCCCCGTCCACGATCCGCTGCGCCACGCTACGGTTGTCGACCGTAGCGCGCTGCACCTCGGCACCCTCCGGGTTCGAGGTGAGCGCGAGCACGAACACCCCGCGACCGCTGCGCTCGGCTTCGGCCAGCGCCGGCTCCAGCGAGCCGAACCCCAGGTACGGCGACAGCGTCACGGCATCGACCGCCAGCGGGGCGTCCTCGGCGAGATAGGCACGGGCGTAGGCCGCCATCGTCGAGCCGATATCGCCCCGCTTGGCGTCGAGCAACACCAGCGCACCGGCCTCGCGGCAGGCGTGAACGGTGCGTTCCAACACCGCGATCCCTGCCGAGCCGTACGCCTCGAAGAACGCCGACTGCGGCTTGATCACCGGCGCCAGGTCGCCGAATGCCTCGACACAGGTGGCGGCGAACCGCTCCAGCCCGGTCACGTCCTCGGGCAGGCCCCACTCCCGCAGCAGCGCCGGGTGCGGGTCGATCCCGGCGCACGGGCCTGCCCGGTCGGCCATGGCCGCGGCCAACCGGGCACCGAATCGCATCAGGAATCCCCTGCCGGGGCCATCGCCGCGTGCAGCTGCTGCAATGACCGCACCCCGATGTCCCCGCGGATCGAGGCCTCGATCCCGTGCACGGCCGCGGCGGCGCCCTGCACCGTCGTGATGCACGGTACGTTGCGGGCCACCGCGGCGGTACGGATCTCGTAGCCGTCGATGCGCGGGCCGCTGTTGCCGTAGGGGGTGTTGATGATCATATCCACCCCGCCGTCCAGGATGATGTCGACGATGGTGGGCTCGCCGGGCCCCCGCGCACCGCTGGTGGTTCCCGTGTCATCGGAGTACTTGCGCACCTCCGCGCACGGCACCCCGTTGCGCCGCAACACCTCGGCGGTACCGGACGTGGCGAGGATCTCGAACCCGAGATCGGCCAGCCGCTTCACCGGGAAGATCAGCGCCCGCTTGTCCCGGTTGGCCACCGACACGAACACCGTTCCCGAGGTCGGCAGCGGCCCGTACGCGGCGACCTGTGATTTCGCGAACGCCATGCCGAAGGCGGCATCCACTCCCATCACCTCACCCGTCGACTTCATCTCGGGGCTGAGCAACGAGTCGACCCCGTGTCCCTCCGGGGTGCGGAAGCGGTGGAACGGCAGCACCGCCTCCTTGACCGCTACCGGCGCGTCGGGCGGCAACGTCCCGCCGTCCCCGGTCGCCCGCAACACCCCGCGCGCGCGAAGCTCCTTGATCGAGGCCCCGGTCATGATCAACGCAGCCGCCTTGGCGAGCGGGATACCGGTCGCCTTGGACACGAACGGTGCGGTGCGTGATGCTCTCGGGTTGGCCTCCAGCACGTACAGCACGTCACCCGCCAGCGCGTACTGCACGTTCAGCAGACCGCGCACCCCGACGCCCCTGGCGATGGCCTCCGTGGAAGCCCGCACGCGCTCGATGTCGGCCTTGCCGAGGGTGATGGGCGGCAACGCGCACGAGGAATCTCCGGAATGGATACCGGCCTCCTCGATGTGTTCCATGACCCCGCCGAGGTAGAGCTCCTCGCCGTCGAAGAGAGCATCCACGTCGATCTCGATGGCGTCGTCGAGGAAGCGGTCCACCAGTACCGGGTGCTCCGGGCTCACCTCGGTGGCCCTGGTGATGTACGAGGCGAGATGCTCGGTGTCGTACACGATCTCCATGCCACGCCCGCCGAGGACGTACGAGGGCCGCACCAGGACCGGGTAGCCGATCTCCTCGGCGACGAGCTTGGCTCCCTCGAACGAGGTGGCGGTCCCGTAGCGTGGTGCTGGTAGCCCGGCGGCGCCGAGCACATCGCCGAACGCACCCCGGTCCTCGGCCAGGTGAATGGCTTCCGGCGAGGTGCCCACGATGGGGACCCCGGCGGCCGCCAACCGCCGCGACAGGCTCAGCGGCGTCTGCCCGCCCAGCTGCACGATCACCGCGCCGACGGTGCCCGACTCCTGCTCGGCGTGCACGACCTCGAGCACGTCCTCGAAGGTCAGCGGCTCGAAGTACAGGCGGTCGGAGGTGTCGTAGTCGGTGGAGACCGTCTCGGGGTTGCAGTTGACCATGACGGTCTCGTAGCCGGCCTCGCGGAGCGCGAGCGTGGCGTGCACGCAGGAGTAGTCGAACTCGATGCCCTGCCCGATCCGGTTCGGCCCGGAGCCGAGGATGATGGCTTTCGGCCTGTCGCGCTGCGCGACCACCTCGGTCTCGGCGGCGGGATCGCTCTCGTATGCCGAGTAGTGGTACGGCGTCCTGGCGGCGAACTCGGCCGCGCAGGTGTCGACCGTCTTGAACACCGGCCGCACGCCGAGCCGGTGCCGTAGCGTGCGCACGCCGTCCTCCCCGGCCAGCTCCGGCCGCAACGCGGCGATCTGCCGATCCGACACCCCGAACCGCTTCGCCCTGCGCAGCAACGCCTCGTCGAGCACAGCCGCCTCGGTGATCTCGGCGCGCAGCTCCACGAGCGAGAGGATCTGGTCGACGAACCACGGGTCGATCCAGCTCGCCTCGCATACCTGCTCGACCGTGGCGCCGAGGCGCAGCGCCCGCTCCACGGTGTAGAGCCTGCCGTCGTGCGGGGTGCGCAGCGCATCCAGCGCTGACTCCACCGTCTCACCCTCGGGGTCCGGCTGCGTCCAGAACCCGAGCGAGCGGGTCTCCATCGACCGCAGCGCCTTGCCGAGCGCCTCGACGAAGCTGCGCCCCACCGCCATGGCCTCACCGACGCTCTTCATCGTCGTGGTCAGCTCCGGGTCGGCGCCGGGGAACTTCTCGAAGGCGAACCGCGGCGTCTTGACCACCACGTAATCCAACGTGGGCTCGAAGCTGGCGGGGGTCTCGCCGGTGATGTCGTTGGTGATCTCGTCGAGACTGTAGCCGATCGCGAGCTTGGCGGCGATCTTGGCGATGGGAAAGCCGGTGGCCTTGGACGCCAGCGCAGAGGACCGCGACACCCTCGGGTTCATCTCGATGACCACCATGCGCCCGGTGTCCGGGTGGAAGGCGAACTGGATGTTGCAGCCACCGGTGTCGACCCCGACCTCGCGCAGCACGTCGATGCCGACGTCACGCATCTGCTGGTACTCGCGGTCAGTCAGCGTCATCGACGGCGCCACCGTCACCGAATCGCCGGTGTGCACCCCCATCGCGTCGACGTTCTCGATGGAACAGACCACCACGACGTTGTCGCGGTAATCACGCATCAGTTCGAGCTCGTACTCCTTCCAGCCGAGCACGCTCTCCTCGACCAGTACCTCGCAGACCGGGCTCTCGGACAACCCGTAGGCAGCCATCCGCTCAAGGTCCTCTGGGGTGTGGGCCATACCAGAGCCACGGCCGCCCATGGTGTACGCGGGCCGGATCACCACCGGCAGCCCGATCTCGGCGACGCACTCACGGACCTCGTCCATCGTCTGGCACACCGCACTGCGCGGCACGTCGCCACCGACGGCGCGCACGATGTCCTTGAACTTCTGTCGGTCCTCGCCGCGCTGAATCGCCTCGATGTCGGCGCCGATCAACTCCACCCCGTAGCGTTCCAGCACGCCACGCCGGTCCAGCTCGACGGCGGCGTTCAGCGCCGTCTGTCCGCCGAGCGTGGCCAGCAGCGCATCCGGCCGCTCAGTGGCGATGACCTGTTCCAGGAACTCCGGCGTGACCGGCTCGAGGTAAGTGGAATCGGCGAACTCCGGATCGGTCATGATCGTCGCCGGGTTGGAGTTCACCAGACTGACCCGGAATCCTTCCTCGCGCAGCACCCGGCAGGCCTGCGTACCCGAGTAGTCGAACTCGGCGGCCTGACCGATCACGATCGGCCCGGATCCGATCACGAGGATGTGGGAAAGATCCGTCCTTTTCGGCATCAGCGTGCGTCCTCCATCAGCGCCACGAACTCGTCGAAAAGGATCGCGGCATCGTGTGGTCCTGCGGCAGCTTCGGGGTGGTACTGGACGGCGAAGGCGGGCACGTCGTGACAGCGCACCCCCTCGACCGTGTCGTCGTTGGGGCAGTAGTGACTGATCGTGGCCGCGCCGTAGGGCGAGGTGAACCGCGCGCCCGGCTCGCCCTCTAGGGCGAATCCGTGGTTCTGCGCGGTGATCGCGATACGGCGCGTAGCCGTATCCATCACGGGGATGTTCATGCCGCGATGGCCGTACCGCATCTTGTAGGTGTCCAGGCCGAGCGCCCGCCCGAGGATCTGATTGCCGAAGCAGATCCCGAACAGCGGCAGCTTGCGGTCGAGAACTTCCCTGGTCAAGGCGGTCGCGTGTGCAGTGGTGGCCGGATCGCCCGGCCCGTTCGACAGGAATACCCCGTCCGGTTCGATGGCCCGCACGTCCGCCATCGTGGCGGTGGCGGGCAGCACGTGCACCTCCATGCCACGCGCGCTCATCATCCGAGGGGTGTTGCTCTTGATGCCCAGGTCGATGGCGGCAACCCGGAACCGGGCCTCGCCCTCGGCGGGCACCACATACGGCGCCGAGGTGGTGACCTCCCCCGCGAGGTCGGCGCCCGCCATCGACGGCGAGTCCGCCACGCGCGCGACCATCTCGTCGGTGGTAGCCAACCCGTCACCGGAGAACACGCCCGCCCGCATCGCGCCGTGCTCGCGGATGTGCCGCGTCAACGTTCGGGTGTCGACCTGCGCGATGCCGACCACGCCCTGCCGTGCCAGCTCCTCCTGCAACGGGCGGCGGGAACGCCAGTTGGAGGGAATCCTCGCGGGTTCACGCACCACGTAGCCAGCCACCCAGATACGCGACGACTCGTCGTCCTCGTCGTTCCACCCGGTGTTGCCGATCTGCGGCGCGGTTTGCACCACGATCTGTTTGTGGTACGAGGGATCGGTCAGCGTCTCCTGGTAGCCGGTCATGCCGGTACAGAAGACGACCTCGCCGAACGCCGTTCCCTGCGCCCCGTAGCTCAGGCCGCGGTAGACCGCGCCGTCTTCGAGTACCAGTGCCGCGGGTGCCCGGTCCCCGGCATTGACCCGGTACGTGTCTGTTGCCTGCCTCGTCACCGTTCGTGCCCTCGCCCTTCGATCGTCCGCTGTTCGCTGCCCGTAGCCGGGTCGCTGTCGGCTGCGTGTCCCTGGCCATCCTGCTCCGAGGGGGCCATCGCGAGCAGCGCTCGCAACCAGTGCTCGTAGGCCGCCTTGTCCTCGGCGCGGAATCCGGTGTCGACCAGCTGGTCGCCGAGTCGCCAGGTGATCACCAGCAGCCCGTCGACGCCCATCACCTTGCCCGCCATCCCTTTCGACAGCCGCGCGTCGACCAGTGACTCCGCGGGGATGAAGAAGTCCGGTGCCCCGTCGCGGTCCACCACCACTCCGGCCGAGTAGCGCCGCAGCGTGGCCGGTCCGCTCATCCCGACTCCCCTGGCCACGATGCGGTCCTGCCAACGGCCCGCGCTGGTGGTGGCGACGTACACGCCCGTCGCGGTGTCGCGCGCCGCCGAGGCGTCCAGCTGTTCGGGAACCTCGGGAAACGGCGGGTACTGCGCGCTCTGGTGTCGGGCCTTGCGTCGCCAGCCGCGCCACATGAGCCACACCAGCAGCGCGAAGAATGCCAGCACGAGCATGGTGAGCAGGAACCGTTCCATCAGCGCGCGCCTCCTGTCCGTTCCGTGGCCCCAGTCGCTGTCCGCACCCCATCTCCGACGGTGGCACCGTCGGCCGCCGTCATCCGGCCGCGCAGCATCGTGGCGCGCACCGTGGCGGGCAGTGCCATCCCCTCGTACGGGGTATTACCCGCGATGCTGGCCAGCTGCTCACCGCGCACCGTCCAGCGCGCGTCCGGATCGACCAGCACCAGGTTGGCCGGTTCGCCCACCGCGATGGGCCTGCCCTGGTCCGGCAGCCGGGCGATCTCGGCGGGCCGCTCGCTCATCACGCGCGCCACCCCACGCCAGTCGAGCATTCCGGGACGCACCATCGTCTCGACCACCACCGACAGGGCCGTCTGTAGGCCGAGCATCCCCGGGCGCGCCACCGCCCACTCGGTGTCCTTATCCTGCACCGCGTGCGGTGCATGATCCGTCGCCACGCAGTCGATGGTCCCCTCGGCGAGCGCTTCACGCAGCGCAGTCACATCCGACTCGGTCCGCAGCGGCGGATTGACCTTGTTCACCGGGTCGTAGCCCGCGAGAAGCTCGTCGGTGAGCAACAGGTGGTGCGGTGTCACCTCGGCCGAGATCGCCGTCGCGCCGCGCGGGTGCCGCGGCTTGCCCCAGGCGAGCACGTCCGCGGTGCCGCGGGTGGAGACATGGCAGACGTGCAGCCGCGCTCCCGCGTGGGAAGCGAGGATGCAGTCCCGCGCCACAATGGCTTCCTCTGCCGAGGCTGGCCAGCCTGCCAGGCCGAGCAGCGCGGCACGCTCCCCCTCGTGAGCCTGAGCGCCCTCGGTCAGCCGCGGCTCCTCGGCATGCTGGGCGATCACCGCGTCCAGCCCCCTGGCGTATTCCAGTGCCCGCCGCATGATCAGCGGATCGGCGACGCAGTGACCGTCGTCGGAGAACACCCGCACCCCGGCCGCCGACGCTGCCATGGTGCCGAGCTCGGCGAGCTTGTCGCCCCGCAGGCCCACGGTGACCGCGCCCACCGGATGCACATCGACCAGCCCGACCTCCCTGCCTGCCCGCCACACGTGCTCGACGACCACGGCACTGTCCGCGACCGGTTCGGTATTGGCCATGGCGAACACCGCGGTGTAGCCGCCGAGCGCGGCCGCGGCCGACCCGGTCCGCACGGTCTCGGCGTCCTCCCTGCCGGGTTCCCGGAGGTGGGTATGCAGGTCAACGAATCCGGGCAGCAGCACGCCGCCCCGACCGTCCAGACGCTCGGCGTGCTCCTCGGCGGTGACCGTGCCGGACGGCCCGATCTCGGCGATGCGCTCGCCGGTGACCAGCACGTCGACCGGCTCGCCCTCTCCGTAGGGCCGCACGTTGGTGACCAGCACCGTTCCGGTTTCCGGCAGGCTGGCAGTCGTCACGTCTCGTCCTCCTCGGTCGCCGCGGCCAGCAAGTGGTACAGGATGGCCATGCGCACGTGCACGCCATTGCGCACCTGCTCAGTGATCGCCGAACTCGGGGTGTCGGCCACCGTGGAAGCGATCTCCATCCCGCGCAACATCGGACCGGGGTGCAGCACCACAGCGTGGTCGGGAAGCGCTGCCGCGCGCGCCTCGGTCAGCCCGAAGGACCGCGCGTACTCCCGTGCTGACGGGAAGAACGCGCCGTGCATCCGCTCTGCCTGTACCCGCAGCATCATCACCGCGTCCAGCTCGGACAGCTCGGCATCCAGCGTGTGCGAGACCGTCACCGGCCAGGACTCCACCCCGACAGGCAGCAGCGTCGGTGGCGCGACCAGCACCACGTCGGCACCCAGCGCCGAGAGCAGGTGCACGTTCGATCGCGCGACCCTGCTGTGCAGCACATCGCCCACGATGGCCACGCGGCGTCCGTCGAGGTCGCCGAGGCGCTCCCGCAGGGTCGCCGCGTCGAGCAGCGCCTGTGTCGGGTGCTCGTGCATCCCGTCACCCGCGTTGACGACCGCGGTTCCGGTGCCGTCGAGCCACTCGGCCAACCGGTGGGCGGCGCCGGAGGCCGGGTGGCGCAGCACCACGCAGTCCGCGCCCGCCGCCGCCAGCGTCAGTGCGGTGTCGCGCAACGACTCACCCTTGCCCACCGACGATCCACCCGCTGAGACGTTGACCACATCAGCGCTCATCCACTTTCCCGCCAGTTCGAACGACACGCGCGTGCGGGTGGAGTTCTCGTAGAACACCGTGATCACGGTGCGACCGCGCAGCGTCGGTAGCTTGCGCACCTGCTTGCCGAGCAGGTTCTGCTGCAGCGACATCGCGGTGTCCAGCAGCTGGGTCGCCCCCGCCCGGTCGAGGTCCGCGGTTGCCAGCAGGTGCTTCATTCCTGTTCCGCCTCACCCGTCGCGTCGTCGCCGTGCGGCCGGACGAGCAGGACGGCGTCCCTGCCGTCGACCTCCTCCAGCAGCACGCTCACCTCCTCGTCACGTGCCGTCGGAAGGTTCTTTCCCACGTAGTCGGCCCGGATGGGCAGCTCCCGGTGCCCGCGATCGGCCAGCACCGCGAGCTGTACCGCGCGCGGCCTGCCGTGTTCACCGAGCGCGTCCAATGCTGCCCGTGCGCTACGGCCGGAGAAGAGCACGTCGTCGACGAGGATTACGACCCGGTCGTCCACGCCGCCGCCGGGGACCTCCATCGGTTCCAATGGCCTGGTCGGGTGATTTCGGAGATCGTCGCGATACAGCGTGATATCGAGTGTGCCGTACGGCACATCCACTCCGGAGAAGATGGCGATGCGTTCAGCCAACCTGGCCGCGAGCGTCGCGCCGCGGGTGGGGATGCCCAGCAGGACGACGTCGGATGCGGCGGGCGATCCCAGCGCCGTCTTCTCGATGACCTGATGGGCCATCCGTGCGATGGTGCGCGCGACGTCATCGGCGGTGAGCAGCTCGCGAGGGGCGGGCTGACCTGCCGTTCGGTCCGCACCACGCGATGGTGGTGCCACGGTGTTCTCCTTCTCCGCCTCGCTGGACGGCTCATTAAAGGATCCGCTTCTCCCTCATCCCGCGCTGCCGTCGATGGAAGCGGTGCGCGGGGATCACGTCGACAATAGCAGCCACCGAGCTCCGCCAACCGGGTGGCTGTCGATACGCGCGGTTCCCACCGAGCCGATCCGCTGAGCTCGACCGATCGGGCGATGCGGTGAAACCGATGCAATTCGGCCACCGGATCGGGTTGACCTGGTGACGACAACAGGTAACCATTACGCTGAGTATTCGACTCGCTGAGTCCCCGCCAGCCAACCCGGCGTGACGGGGAGCACGAAACGGAGATGTGACCATATGGGCGATTACGCCAAAGCGCTCGGGGCCAAGCTCCGGGGTATCCGACAGCAGCAGGGATTGTCCCTGCACGGGGTCGAGCAGAAGTCAGGTGGACGCTGGAAAGCGGTGGTCGTCGGCTCCTACGAGCGCGGCGACCGGGCCGTCACCGTCCAGAAGCTGGCGGAGCTGGCCGATTTCTACGGCGTGCCGGTGGTCGAGCTGCTGCCGGAGGGACGCGTGCCTTCCGGGGCGGAACCCGCCACCAAGATCGTGATCAATCTCGAACGGCTGCAGCAACTGCCCGCCGAGAAAGTCGGGCCGCTGGCCCGCTATGCCGCGACGATCCAGAGCCAACGCGGGGATTACAACGGGAAGGTGCTGTCCATCCGTACCGAGGATCTCCGCTCGCTGGCGATCATCTACGACATGACACCCGGTGAACTGACCGAGCAGCTCATCGAGTGGGGAGTCCTCCCTCCGGAGGCTCGGCCCGCCAAGGACGACGCCTGACCAGACAGGCTAGAGCACGGCGCGCAACCGGTCCGCGATGGTGGCGATGCGACCCAGCACGCCATTGACGAACCGGGGCGAGTCGTCGGTCGACAGCTCCTTGGCGAGGCCGACGGCCTCGTCGATGGCAACGGCGTCCGGCACGTCGGCGACCCACAGCATCTCGTAGAGGCCGATGCGCAGCACCGCACGGTCCACCGCTGGCATCCGGTCCAGGGTCCAGCCGTGCGAGTGCTCGGCGAGGATCTCGTCGATGCGCGCCCGATGGGCGCCGACGCCCTCGATGAGGCTGATCGTGTAGTCGGCGATCGGCTCGGCGTCGGGCGAGCCGACGCGACCGGCAGTCAGCGACACCGGGTCCTCGTCACGCTGCTCGGCCTCGTAGAACAGCTCCACGGCACGCTGCCTGGCGGCATGCCGCCCGAACGGAGCTCGCTTCGGCGCGGAATCAGCGCTCATTCCGCCCGCTCACCGCAAGTTGTCACGCACATTCCTACCGCCTACCCGCCGCAGCGGTCATCGAATCCGGGTCATGGGACGTGCTCGGGGATCAACTCGCGGCGCGGCCGAGATACCGGCCGTCCCGGCTGTCGATCTTGATCCGCTCGCCGGTGTCGAGGAACAGCGGGACGTGAACCTCCGTGCCCGTTTCCAACGTCGCAGGCTTGGTTCCCCCTGTCGAGCGGTCACCCTGCACACCGGGGCCGGTCTCGGTGATCGTCAGCTCCACCGTGGTCGGCAGCTCCACGAACAGCGGGACGTTCTCGTGGAACGAGACCTGCACCTCGGAGTTCTCCAGCATGAACCGTGCGGCGTCGCCGACGGTCTCCGGCGGGATCGGCACCTGCTCGAAGGTCTCGCCATCCATGAAGACGTAGTCGGTGCCGTCGTTGTAGAGGTAGGTCATCTCCCGCCGGTCCACGGTGGCGGTGTCGACCTTGACGCCCGCGTTGAACGTCTTGTCCACGACCTTGCCGGTCATCACGTTCTTCAGCGTCGTCCTGACGAAGGCGCCGCCCTTGCCTGGTTTGACGTGCTGGAAATTCACGACCGACCACAGCTGGCCGTCGAGGTTGAGAACAAGGCCGTTCTTCAGGTCGTTGGTGGTCGCCACTGGTCTTCTAGCTCCCGTGCTGCTCGCGGTGCTCTCGTACGATGTTCTCGGTGGATGACGTCACCGCAGGCCGTCGCCGCTGCGCGCAGGCAGCGCTCGCGGTTCCCGCCGGACTTGCTCCGGTAGGGCGGGAACGACCCTCCCACGGCCACGGTTCGCTGGCGCCGCCGTCACACGGTGACCAGTTCCTTGGTGGACAGCGTCAGGACCTCGTTGCCGTCCTCACGCACCGCGAGGGTGTCCTCGATGCGCACACCACCGCGATCGGCCAGGTACACACCGGGCTCGACGGTGACCGTCATTCCGGCGGCCAGTGTACCGGTGGCCTCCTTGGCCAGCCGTGGTGCCTCGTGCACATCCAACCCCACGCCGTGACCGAGACCGTGCAGGAACCGCTCACCGTAACCGGCACGCTCGATCACCTCCCGCGCGGCGCGATCGACGGCCGCGAGCTCCGCACCACCGAGGGCTGCCTGGCACCCGGCCGCCTGTGCGGTTCGCACCAGCTGGTAGAGCTCGCGTTGCCAGTCGGCAGGCGGGCCGACCACGAGCATGCGCGTCATGTCCGAGTGGTACCCGTCGACAAGGGCGCCGAAATCGATCTTGACCAGATCACCCGTGCAGAGCTCGGCATCGGTGGGCCGGTGGTGCGGGATCGCCGAGTGGGCTCCCGCGGCGACGATGGTCTCGAAAGCGGGACCGGCAGCGCCGTTGTCCATCATCCTGCTCTCGAGCTCACGCGCGATCTGCCGTTCGGTCATCCCGGCACGGACCTCACCCTGCTCGATCACCTCGGCCAGCGCGCGATCCGCTGCGGCACAGGCCATGCGGATGGCTTCGATCTCCGATTCGTCCTTGACCATCCGCAGCCGCTCGACCAGTCCCGGCGCCCGCCGCAGCTCGACCCCCTCGGCCTGCTCCAGCAACGCGTCATAGGTGTCCACGCTGACGTGCTGGCTCTCGAACCCGAGACGCCGGAACCGTTCCCGATCGGCCGCCGCGCGCCGGGTGAGCGCGCTCCCGCACTGACGCTCGATCACCTGCTCCAACTGGCCGACTTCGGCCGCGGCCTGCTGCTCGTAGCGGCCATCGGTGCAGAACACGCTGCGCTTGTCCTCGGCGCTGTGCACGAGCAACGCCGCATTCGATCCCGTAAAGCCGGTCAGGTAACGAATGTTGCGCAGGTCGGTCACCAGCATGGCGTCGAGCTCGTGCTCGACAAGCCGGGCGCGCAGCGCGTCCCTGCGCGCCTCGTGCGTCTGATGGATATGCGAGTCGGACACCGCTCCACCCTATCCGGACGAGCCGTCTCGGCAAGGGCGGTCGCCGGGTCGCAGGCAGGCACCGGCGGCCGCGCTTGACCACCGCGAGCGAGGTGGGCGGCGTGGCTCGTACAGTGGGGGCGTGCCTGCCTGGTTGCTACGCGGCCTGGTCCTCGCCGTGGTGCACGCCGCGGTGAGCGTCTCGCTCGCGAAACTCGCCGTGATCCGCCCCACTGAGTCCCCCATGGTCACCTCGCTGGCCTTCGCGCTGCTCATCGGCACGGCAGCTGCTTGGAGCGCGGTGGACGGTTGGCTCCGCGCCCCGAACCGTGGCCGCACCTGGGTCATCGCCACCGCGATCGCCGCTGTCGGTGCGGGAATCCTCGACGTGGCGGGCAGGGCTGCGTTCGTCGACCAGACCGGCATCTCCGCGCTGGGCGACGCGCTGACCGCGGGGGCGGCGTTCGTCGCGTTGCTCGTACTCCTGCCAGCCGGGCTCGGCCTGTTCGTCGGCGGCAGGCTCGAGCCGCCGGTCGCGCGCTCGGCAGGCTCCTCGACCGGGTCATCGGCAGAGAAATCGGTGCTGCCGGATGAGCAGGCTGGTGAGGATCACCCGAAACCCGGCGCTTCCGGGTAGCTCTGCCACTCACCGTCGCTGACGGTCCTGTTCGGTGAGCCATTACGCTCGGCGAGCTCGTCGATGCCGTCCTCCGCCACCGGCCACATCCTGTCGTCGTCGAGCACCACGCCGCCCCGGTGATTCGGCGAAGACAGTACCGGCGCGCCCGGCTCCAGCCGCGCCGTGGCCCGCAGGGGCCCCAGCGAACCGGGCCGGACGTCCAGTACCCGGTCGGCCAGCAGCTCCGCCACCTCGCGTCGCTGGACCCTCACCACCTCGCTATCGGTGATCACATCCATCTCGCCGTCCACCACGTCACCGCCCGCGGCGGGGACGGCGTAGCCGTCCAGCACGGCCATCGCGATCCCGGCATCGGCGCAGGCGGCCACCTCCACCAGGTCGAGCCCGAAACGTCGCAGGTCGGTCGGGGCTTCGGTGTTGCGCGTCGCGCGGATGACGTCCAGCGGCACGGTCTCGCAGGGCTCGCGCGCCGACACCGGGGCATGACCTTTCGGATCGCGCAGCAGGCCGGGACCTTCCCGCCACTGACCCTCGATCACCACCGGCTCGTACGGTGTGGTGGCGAAGTCCCTGTCGAAGAAGGTGACGGTGGTGCCTGCGGTGGTTTGGTGGGCCACCGCGAAGGCGTCGAGCGCGGCCACCCACATCAGGTCCACGCTGAACGCGTCGATCACCGCGTGTTCCCTGGTCTCCTCCGGTGAGGTGACAGGGTCGAACCCGTCAGGGCCGAGCGCCTCGACATCGGAGGCGAACGCCGGGTCGGGTGAGCGCAGCACGAACTGACCGGCACCGTTCCAGCCAGCGGCGTGTCCGGTGGTGTCGGTGAACATCAGGTAGTACCGGCCCTCCAGGTAAGTCACCGCGGGCTGGCCAGCGCCGTAAGTGTTGGCCCGCTCGGTGTCGAACGCGGCCCGCACGATCGGCTCGCCACCGTTGACGCGCCGCCAGTTCTTGCCGTCCTCGCTCTTGGCCAGCCCGATGGCATTGGCGAAATCGCCGTCGCCGTCCGCGCCGGTGTAGTAGAGGTAGTAGCGATCATCGACACGGATCACCGACGGGTCACAGGTGTGCACTGCGTCGAAGCCGCTGGAGCTCCCGGAGAAGACCGCGAGCGGGATTCCCCCGTTCGGACCGGTGAAGTGATCAGCGCCGGAATCGGCGACGCCGTACACGATGTCGTCGCCCGCGGGCCGGGCGGTGTTGTACTGGCTGCACCACCACATCCGGGTGTGGTCCCCGTCCCGCATCACGGTCGGCGTGTAGTTGTACGGCGCCCCCGCGCCCCCCTCGGCGACCACACCCCGGCTGGCGCGCGGGTTACCGGTGGCCAGCGTCACCGTCTCGGCGGCGCTGCCGTGGCCATCGCCCTCCCCGGTGGGGTTGGCCAGCCCGTCGGCGACGGTGCCGGAGCCGCCGAGACCGGCGTGGCCGGTGCCCGTTGGGCTCGGAATCGCGGAGGTGCACGCCATGAGCACGGCCGCGCCCGCGGCCACCGCGACTACCTGCCAGCGGCGCCGCACCACTCTCGCTGCCCTGCTCATCGCCTTGTGATCCTCCGTCGCTCGCGCCCAGGTACCCGCCAGAGGAGAGCGTGTGCTGCAGTCGGTCTCTGGTCGGCCCGCCGAGAACCAATCCGGCAGCCGTGATCACGACGCTGCGCACCAGCTTACGGTGATCGTCGCACTTCCGGGTGGTGATCGCAGTTGTCGCGAACGTTTTCTCCACGTGGCAGCCAGCTGTACCGGTGCGGTACCGCCGGTTACCCGGCCGCGTGCCGCGCCAGCCACCGCAGAGCCAGCGGGTAGCCGTCGACGCCGAGACCGGCCACGACACCCGTCGCGATATCCGACAGCACGCTGTGGTGCCGGAACTGTTCGCGCTGGTGGACGTTGGAGATGTGCAGCTCCAGCAGTGGCGCGGTGAGCTGGGCCGCTGCGTCGCGCACCGCGATCGAATAGTGGGTCCACGCCCCGGCGTTGAGCACCACCGGGTAGCCGGCGTCCGCGGCTTCGTGCAACCACTCGACCAGCACGCCCTCATGGTTGGTCTGGCGCACGTCGACCTCGAGGCCATGTTCCTCGGCCTCGTGCCTGCACATCGCCACCAGATCGGCGTAGCCGGTGCTGCCGTACACCGCCGGTTCCCTGGTGCCAAGCCGGTTGAGGTTGGGGCCGTTGAGTACGAGAACCTTCACAGCAGCACGCTCCCGCTCTCGTCGGAGGGCTCGCTCGCGATGGCGGAGTACGCCGCCGCGAGCAACGACGGGTCCGGACCTTCCAGCCGGCCCGGCTTGCCGAGCGCATCGAGGACCACGAATCGCAGCACGCCCGCACGTCCCTTCTTGTCCGCCCGCATACCCTCCAGCAACTGCGGCAACGCGTCGGCGTCGTACCTGGTCGGCAACCCGAGTGTCGAGAGCACGGCAGCGTGGCGGTCGGCGGTGGCATCGTCCAGCCTGCCAGCCAGCCGCGCCAGCTCGGCTGCGAAGACCATGCCGACGCTGACCGCGGCCCCGTGTCGCCACCGGTAGCGCTCCCTGCGTTCGATCGCGTGCCCGAGGGTGTGACCGTAGTTCAGGATCTCACGAAGGTTCGACTCGCGCAGGTCGGCGGCCACCACCTCGGCCTTCACGGCGATCGCCCGGCGCACCAGCTCCGCGAACGCCCCGCCGTCGGGATCGACCGCGGCCGCCGGGTCGGATTCGATCAGTTCGAGGATCGCGGGGTCGGCGATGAACCCGCACTTGACGACCTCGGCCATGCCAGCCACCAGCTCGTTGTGCGGCAGCGTCTGCAACGTCGCCAGGTCGACCAGCACTGCGTGCGGTTCGTGGAACACGCCGACGAGGTTCTTGCCCGCTTCGGTGTTGATCCCGGTCTTGCCGCCCACCGCGGCATCCACCATGCCAAGCAGCGTGGTCGGCACGTTGACCAGGCGCACACCACGCATCCAGGTGCCCGCGACGAAACCCGCGATGTCGGTGACCGCGCCGCCGCCGAGCGCGACAATCGCGCCGTGCCTGTCGAGACCGATCCTGCCGAGCACCTCCCAGCAGAACCCGGCCACCGTCAGCGCCTTGCCCTCCTCGGCGTCGGGGATCTCCACGCGGTGCGCGTCCAACCCGGCCTCGGCGAGCTCGGCACGGGCGGCTTCGGCCGTCGTGGTCAGCGTCGGCGGGTGGATGATCGCGATCGACGAGGCGTCGCTGACCGCTTCGGTGAGCTCGCCAAGCAATCCTCGGCCGATCACCACCTCGTAGGGCCGCTCGGTGGCCACCGTGAGGCGTTCCGGCGCCGTCATGCTCCCTCCTCGACACGTTCGTGATCACCGAGGGCGCGCACCACCGTCTCGGTCACCTCGTCCGGGTTGCGCTCATCGGTAGCGACCTCCACCGTCGCCACCGACCGGTACAGCGGTAGCCGGGCATCGAGCAGCGCCTTGTAGGTCGCCCGCGGGTTCACCCCCGCCAACACCGGCCGGGCGCCCGACATGCCGGTGCGCTGCACTCCCGTCGCCATGCTTACCGAGAGGAACACCACGGTCCGACCGGCCAGCAGCTCGCGGGTTCCCTCGTCGAGCACCGCGCCCCCGCCGAGCGCGTACACCCCACGATGGTTGGCCAGCCCTTCGGCGACCACCTTGGCCTCCAGCTCGCGGAACGCGGGCTCGCCCTCGCTGGTGAAGATCTCCGGGATGGGCTTGCCCGCAGCGGCCTCGATATCGGTGTCGGCGTCGTGGAACTCCACCCCCAGCCGCTGCGCCAGCAGCGGCCCGACCGTGGACTTGCCCGAGCCCGGCGGCCCGATCAGCACTGCTTTCGGGAAGGTCACCGGCTCCACCACTCCTTCAATCCCGCGACATAGGACTCCGCGTTGCGCTTGCTCTCGGCCAGCGAGTCACCGCCGAACTTCTCCAGCGCCGCGTCCGCGAGAACCAGCGCGGTCACCGACTCCAGCACCACCCCGGCTCGCGGGACCGCGCACACATCCGAGCGCTGGTGGATCGCGGTGGCGGCCTCCCCGGTGGCGACGTCGACGGTGGCCAGCGCCCGTGGCACCGTCGAGATGGGTTTCATGGCCACCTGCAGCCGCAGCGGCTCGCCGTTGGTGATGCCGCCTTCGAGGCCGCCCGCCCTGTTCGAGCGGCGCGTCACACCGGTGGGAGGGGCAGCGGGGTCGATCTCGTCGTGCGCCTCGCTTCCCCACCGGCGCGCCGTGGTGAAGCCGTCGCCGACTTGGACGCCCTTCATGGCCTGAACGCCCATCAGCGCCCCCGCCAGCCGCGCGTCCAGCCTGCGATCCGCGTGGACGTGCGAGCCGAGTCCCGGCGGCAACCCGTAGGCGATGACCTCGATCACGCCGCCCACCGTGTCACCTGCTTTGCGCACCGCGTCGACTTCGGCTACCAGCGCGTCGGTGCTGGCCTGCCCGAAGGCCCGCACCGGGCTCTCGTCGATGACGGCAAGGTCCTCAGGAGTGGGCAGCGATCCCGGGAGCGCCTCGGCCCGCCCGATGGACACGACGTGGCTGATGATCTCGATGCCGTGCAGCTGCCTGAGGTAGGCGCGGGCCACCGTACCGAGCGCGGTCCGCGCCGCGGTCTCCCTGGCGCTCGCGCGTTCCAGCACCGGCCGTGCCTCGTCGAAGCCGTACTTGAGCATGCCGGGTAGATCGGCGTGCCCCGGGCGGGGCCTCGTCAGCGGCTCGTTGCGCGCCAACCCTTCGATTTCGGCCGGATCGACCGGGTCGGGGGCCATCACCTTCTCCCACTTGGGCCACTCGGCGTTGGGGATCTCGACCGCGACGGGACCGCCCTGGGTCACCCCGTGCCGCACCCCGCCGGTGAACGCGACATCGTCGGTCTCGAAGCCCATACGGGGGCTGCGACCGAAACCGAGCCGCCTGCGTCCCAGTTGCTCGCCGACCTCGCGCGTGGTGATCCGGACTCCGGCCACCATCCCTTCGAGCACGGCGGCAAGGCTCGGGCCGTGTGATTCTCCTGCCGTTATCCAGCGCAACACGCATCGATCCTGTCACGAACCGGCGGAGTCAGCGCAGCAGCCCCTCGCTCGGTGCGATCGCCAGCACCCAAGTGGCCAGCAGCAAGCCGGGACCGTGCGGGATCCCGTCGCCCGGCCACCGGCCGCGATACGAGCGGGGCGCCGGACGCGGCGCCGTTACCGCCCCTGACACCACCGTCACCAGCGCTAGCACCACCGTCACCAGCGGCGCGAGGACACCGGCCAGCAGCAGCGCGGACGGTCCGAGCGCGCCGAGCACCGCACCGAGACTCACCGCGAGTTTCACATCGCCCGCCCCGAGCGATCGTGGGCGCGCCAGGTGCACCACCAGGTGCGCCCCGCCGTACAAGCACGCGCCTGCCGCCGCGCCCGCCAGCAACTCGGGCTGCCCGGACGCGACGGCAGCGTAGCCGATCCCGCAGCCGATGGCGGCACAGGCGGCCAGCGTCAGCGGATCGGGCAGCCGGCGTTCCCGCAGGTCCACCAGGGCAAGCGGGACGGCCAACACAGTGAGCGGCACCACCACCGGCAACCACTCCCCCGGCAGCGCGCCCGTCACGTAGCGGGCAGCGACCACCATCACGCAGGCCGCGGTCACCGCCTCGACCGGCCCGGCTGGCAATGTGGCTCCGTTGGGCAGCCGGGCCAGCACGCTACGCGCCATCGCCGCGGTCAGCGTGGCAGGTAGGACGCAGCCGGCCACCGTGGCCGCGGCGCCGGCTCCGAGATACTCCGCGCTGGTCACAGATACAGTCTCAGCGCCCAAGGCCCGGCAGGCAGCCGGGAACCTCACACCGGTGGCACCACGGTTCGATGCGTGGCCTTCGGCTGCGCCGGGTGTCAGCTCAGGGTGTGGCCCGACCGGATCGCACTGAGCTCGGCCATGTGCTCCTCACCCCAGCGTCCGAGGTCGGCCAGTGCTCGGTCCAGGGCCTTACCGGACGAGGTGAGCGAGTAGACGACCTTCGGTGGCACCTGCTGGAACACCTCACGGTGCACGATGCCGTCGCGTTCGAGCTCCCGGAGCTGCTGGGTCAGCACGCGTTCGGTGACACCATCGAGCTCGCGGCGGAGCTCACCGAACCGGCGCGGCTGCACGCTCAGCGCCCACAGGATGAGCGCCTTCCACTTCCCACCAACGACATCGATGGCCGCGTCGAGTCCACAGAGAAAGTTCGGACCGGGCATGTTCGAGCACCTCACTATCCACAAGGTCACTACCTGACAATTTAGTGCGTACTTGTGCAGCATGTCGCTTCTGACGAATCTGTAGGCATGACACGACACAACATTCCCTCGACCACCGTGATCGGACTCGGCCCGATGGGTTCGGCACTGGCTCGCACGTTGCTGGCATCCGGCGCGAAGGTCACCGTCTGGAACCGCAGCGCCGCAGCGGCTGAGCGGCTGCAGGACGACGGAGCCGTAATCGCGCCGACGGTGCGCGATGCGGTCGACGCATCGGAACTGGTGCTTGTGTGCCTGCGAGATCACGAGGCCGTCCGGGAGGTGCTGCACGACACTCCTACGGCGGTGCCGGTGGTGAACTTCACGTCGGCGACCCCGACTCAGGCACGGGACACCGCCCGGTGGGCGGCACAGCGCGGTATCGAACGCTACGTCACCGCGGCGATCATGGTGCCGGTGCCGCTGATCGGCACCGACGAGGCCGTGATCCTCTACTCCGGCGACGAATCCGCCTTCCGGCAACACCACGAAACACTGCGGGCTCTCGCGGGCAACGCCGACTTCCTCGGCGACGACCACGGCCTCGCTCCGCTGTTCGACGTGGGCATGCTCGAGGTTTTCTTCGCGGGCATGACCAGCTTCGTACACGCGGCCGCGATGGCACGGCGCGCGGGCGAGGTGTCGGCACGCAGCTTCCTGCCCTACGCGCTCGGGATGCTGTCGATACTGCCGGACACGCTCGACGCGATCGCAGGCGACATCGACGCCGGGGCCTACTCGGGGGAGCAGGACCGCGTCGAGATGGAACACGCGGCGTTGGAGCACATCGTCGAGACCGGGCAGGGTGCGGGGTTGGACACCAGCCTCGCGGCGTCCATGCGTGACCTGGCCGCCCGAACCGTCGCGGCAGGCGACGGCCACCTCGGGTGGTCCAAGGTCTACGACCACCTCGCTGTCCGGTAGCCGTTGCCCGCGGCGGCCCCACGGGTGGCGCGGCGCCGCCGCGGGCAACGGCCGACCATCCGTGGGGCACACCTCGCGCCGGTACCGGCAATGCGTACCGTAGCGCCTATGCGGAGTCTCAGCCTCATCGACCAATGGCCGGTGGACACCGCCGCGGCGGCCGTGATCACCAGCGACGGCACCGTCGTGGCTCGGCACGGGGACACCGGGCGGCGTTACCCGATCGCCTCGGTGACCAAGCTGCTCACCGCGTACGCCGCCCTGATCGCCGTGGAGGAAGGCGTATTCGAGCTCGATACCCCGGCGGGTCCCCCCGGAGCCACCGTGCGCGACCTCCTGGCGCACACCTCGGGACTGGCATTCGACCAGCACAAGGTCCAGGCGGCCCCGCGCAGCCGCAGGATCTACTCAAGCGCCGGCTTCGAGCAGCTCGCCGACACCCTGACTGAGCGCTCCGGCATCAAGTTCACCGACTACCTGCGGGAGGCGCTGCTCGAACCGCTGGCGCTGACCGCGACCACGCTGGAGGGATCGCCAGGGGCGGCTGGCGTGTCCACGGTCGACGACCTCGCGAAGTTCGCCGCCGAGCTGCAGATGCCCCGGCTGGTCGCGCCCACGACCCTGGCTGAGGCCACCACCGTGGTCCATCCCGATCTCAACGGCGTGCTTCCCGGGTTCGGCCACCAGAAACCGAACGACTGGGGACTCGGCTTCGAGATCCGCGACCGCAAGGACCCGCACTGGACCGGAACCACCAGCTCACCCCGCACCTTCGGGCACTTCGGGCAGTCCGGCACCTTCGTGTGGGTCGATCCCGAGGCGCGAGCCGCCTGCGTCGTACTCACCGACCGGGATTTCGGCCCGTGGGCCATCGAGGCCTGGCCCACGCTGACCGACGCGGTGCTGGCCGAGTTGCGCTGAGCCCACGTCGCAATGCGGGGAAACGTGTTGCCGTGCCGCGGAGGGCACGTTAACGTAGCGCTACTCCAGTTCACCACGCGTGCGCGTGGTGTGGTCACCGTTCACTGAGACAACAACTGGGTGGGATCATCGCTATGGGGGATGGCCACGAGGTCGATCCGTTACAGTTGCGTGACTACGCGGATTACGTCCGTCATCTCAGCATCCACGGGTTCCGGCGCATCCGGCTCGTCGCGCAGTACGAAGGCTGCAACCCGGACGGATTCACCGGGCTGCTGACGCCCCTGGGCGAGGCGTGTACAGCGTTGCAGGACAGCGTCGTCGAGCCATTGTTCGAGATGGCCACCGAGAAGCTCAATGGCACGGCGCAGGGAGTCATGGCAGCGGCCGAGGACTACGGGCTTGCCGAAGCCGAAGCCGAGGAGCGGCTCGAGCAGCACCAAGGCCCGCTGGGGGGTGACCAGTTTGTCGTTTAGCGATACCGCCGAGATCGAGATGTTCGAACCCTCGGGGGAAACCAAGGATCTCCTCGGCGAGCTCGACGGCAGCTATGCCACGGATGTCGTCGAACACCTCTGGCAGCAGTTCATCAGCAGCGACGGTCGCGGCCTCTACGACACGCTGGTCACGCCGATCACCGGAGATTTCAACCGGATCAAGGAGAACGGCAAGGCGTGGGAGCACGTGTCGGGGCAGTTCGAGAGCTTCTCGCAGAACCTCGCCGACAATACCCACACGTTGCTGTCCCAGCACTGGACGTATGGCGACGCCGCCGACGCTTACCAGCAGCATATCGAGAACCATTGGACAATCGGGCTCTACATTGCCGGGAAACTGTCCGAGGCCATGGGCAAAGGGTTCGAACAGCTCGGCGACTGGTCGATCGCCCTTGGCGAGCGGGCCATCGAGCTGATCAACCGCATCATCAAGCGGCTCCTCCGCCTCGCCGCCAAGGTCGTACCGAAAGTCGGTCAGGTCGTCGCCGCCATCGACTGGGTTGCCAGCGGCTTCCGCGATTTCCCGTACGTCTCCGATGTCCAGGAGATCATCGAGCTTGTCGACCAGGTCATGACCATCCACCGGCGGATCGAGGAGCTCGTCGAGGCGATGCAGGACTACTTCGACGCCTTCGAAGACGTCATCGACGCGATCTCCTCGATCCCCGATGTGGATCACACCCATGACATGATCTATCTTGCCGACTCGCTGACCAGCGGGCTATCGGAGATGGAGAATCAGCGGGACAAGGCCGAACGGACTGCAGACAAGCTCGACGAGGATCTCGAGGAACTGGACGATATGGTCGCCGACGAGGTGCGGTGACCACGGCGCGACGCGCCGGACGCGCAACGGGCAGGTGGTAATTCAGGTGTCAGGGCAGCGACCACGACCCAGCGACTACCTCGATGCGATGGACGCCGCACGTCGCAGGCTTGACGCAACAGCCGACGCCGCGGCGACCGATCTCCGGAAGGCCGACGAGTTACTCGCGAAGGAGGCGCGGAACGACACGCCCCCCACGGCCGAGGAGATCGAACGGTTCAAAGAGTACGTCACCGGGCCTGGATACGCACCGCAGTGGGACGTGGTGATCCGCCGTATCGAGGCCGGGGAGCTGAGCTGGTCGGACGTGCTCACCGGGGCGGCGACGAACGACTCGGATGTGCGTGCCGCGTTCCAGGCGTTGCCCCAGCCCGCGCCGCTTGCCGAGGAGGCCGGTGCGGCCACGACGCCCGCAGGATCGCGACCACCGACGGACGATCACGACGAGGACGATGACGACTACTTCGCGAACTTCAGCATCGGAAGGAAACCGTGAGGAGCACACGATGAACGTTTCGGCACACCGACCATCCCCGCATAGGTGGGTAGTGTTCGCGGGGCTGGCGATACTGCTCGCCGGGTGTGGCAACGGTGAGGCCGGGCACGACATTGCGCTACCTGGCGAACAAGCGTGCGATCTCATCACCGAAGCGGAGTTCGCTGACATCCTGGACGCGTCACAGATCGACGTGGAGTCCACGGACGCCACCCAGTGCGACTACCGATCGGTCGAGACCTACGACGGCGCCAATGTCGTCCGGGGCGAGGACCTCTCTGCCATGCACACCGAGGAGACCGTCGAGATCCGCGACATCGAAGCGATACGCCTGGAGCTGGACGGGCCGATGGCGGAAGGGTGCGGGGTCGACGTGAACCTCACCTCCGACAACGGCGAGCAGCAGTTCGGCGTCATCGTGACACCGGTGTCCGACAACAGCGGCATGTCCGCGTGCGAGCTCGCCGACACGGTCGCCGGAACGATACTCGACGGAGCGTCCTAGATTTTTCGGAGCCGATATCATGCCTGACTGGTTCTGGTACATCGCCGGTCCCGTACTGCTCGTCGCTGTCCTCGGCTACCTGTGGTATACCGACCGCCAGCGAAGCGAGACCGTGAAACGCAAGGCGGCCGAGCTCGACTGGTCCTATCACGCGTCCGACCGTCGGTACTCCGGCCGGTTTCCCGGCGACCCGTTCGAATCCGCGTGGTGGCGCCGTGCTCGACACGTGCTGCACGGCACGCGCGGCAACCGGCCGTTCACCGCGTTCGAGCTCGTGCTCGTGCGACGCGAGTACCGGCCACGACGCGGCGTGCGGGGCCTGCGGCGCCTGAGTTCCGACAGCGACAGGGACTATCGCAGGCGCCTGACGCTCCGTCGGTATCAGGTCGTGCTGGTCGAGCTGCCCGTTGCCGTGCCCGACCTCGACATCGCCAGGCGCGGGTTTCTCGGTCGCACCATTCGATCCCGGTTCGGCCTGTCCAGCAAGGATGTCGACCTGACCGGCCAGCAGATCGGCACCGAGGAGTTCGACGCCGAGTTCGAAATCGCCACCGCGGATCCCGAGTTCGCGCGGCGCATGTTCACGCCAGACGCGTGCTCCTGGCTGCTCCGATCCTCACTCTCCCGCGAGAGCCCGGTACGCATCCACGGCAACGAGATGGTCACCTGGCGCGAGGGCAGGATCAACCCGACCGATGCGAAGAAGCGCGCTCGGTATCTCCACGAGCTCGCCGATCACGTACCGACCGGCGTCGCCAGCTGACCGGCTCGGTCCCAATGCTCCGGCGGGGACTCGTCACTGTATCGGTACAGCACACGTTACGGCTCTGGCCTCGCACCGCGGCGCGGAGGACAGTGGAATCACCACCGGTACCACCATGCCCCTGCGCGCAGCAGGCAGCGGAGGTGAGGAGAGGGTCATGCACGAGAAGCACTGGAACGTCGAGATCACCATCGACGAGTTCGACGATCGCACCCGCGCCAAAGCCAAGTTGCAGAGCGACCGAGGCACCGACATGACCGGTGTCGGGCTGGCCAGGTTGAACCCCGAGGACCGCAACGTTCCCGAGATCGGCGACGAGCTCGCGACATCACGCGCACTGTCCGACCTGGCCCACCGGCTGCTGGACGTGACGGCCGAGGACATCGAGCGCGTCACCCATCAACCGGCCCACCTGACACACTGACGACGGCCACTCGACCCGGATCGCGTGGGCACATGACCCTACCGCCGCCCACGCGCCTGTCCTCGCGCGCTCACTGGTGGCCTGCGGGCTCGTTCATGACGCGGATCGGCTCACCCGCGGCGAACGCGGCGATATCGGCGACGGCATCGGTGTAGAACACCCGGTAGACATCGTCGCTGACGTAGCCGATGTGGGGAGTGAGCACGGTGTTCGGCGCGGACCGCAACGGGTGATCCACCGGCAACGGCTCGGTATCGTAGACATCCAGCGCGGCCCGGATGCCGCCACGGTGCACCGCAGCCAGCAACGCGTCCTCGTCGACGATCGGTCCGCGGGAGGTGTTGACCAGGAGCGCCCCCTGCTTCATCAGCCCCAGCTCCCGCGCACCGAGCAGCCCCCTCGTGCGTTCGCTGAGCACCAAGTGGATCGTCACGACATCGGCCGATGTCAGGAGCTCGTCGAAGGGCACAGCCGTCGCGCCGTGCTCGGCCGCGCGCTCGGCGGTCAGGTTCCGGCTCCACGCGATCAGCTCCATGCCGAACGCGGCCCCGATCGCGGACACCTGCGCACCGAGCCTGCCCAGCCCGAGCACACCCAACGTCTTACCGCGCAACGCGGTGCCGACCTCTCCGGTGAGCGGAACCTGCCAGCCACCGTCACGCACCGAGCGTTCCTCGGCGGGCAGGCGCCGCGCGGCAGCCAGGATCAACGCCCATGTTGCCTCGGCGGTGGGGTGCGGCAGGTAGCCGGTTCCACTGACCACGATGCCCGCCGCGCTAGCCGCGTCGAGATCGATCGCCGCGTTGCGCTGACCGGTGCTCACCAGCAACCGCAGCTCCGGAAGCGCGTGCAGCACTTCTGCGGGAAACGCGGTGCGCTCCCGCATAGCGACCACCACGTCGAACCCACGCAGCGCCTCGACGGCCTCCTGCCTGCCGCCGAACGGATCGGTGAAGACCGTGATCTCGGCATCCAGCGAGTTCCAGTCGGCGAAGTCGAGTGCGACGTTTTGGTAGTCGTCGAGAATCGCGATCCGCATGATCGTCACGCTATCGCCCACCGGCCGATCAGGCACTCCCCGGCGAGGCTCATAGCGGCAGCGGCACGACGTTCCCGGTGGCCTCCCGCAGCGCATCCCGCATCGCCACGCGTGGGGCGGCACGGCCGGTGAAGTGTTCCACCTGGCCGAAGGCCTGGTGCAGCAGCATGTCCAAGCCGGTGGCGATCCGGCCTCCCCTGGCGTGAACCGCCTCAGCCAGCGGCGTCGGCCACGGGTCGTAGATGACATCGAGCACTCGGCCTGCCCGCGCGAGCGCCGGAGCATGCGGCGCGGTCGCCTCCGGCGGGACCGTGCTCACCAGCACCGACGCCGCCTCGGCCAGGCCATCCAGGTCGGCATCGGCCAGCCCGAACGCCTCGGCGTCCAGCCCCGCACTGCGGGCAGCCGCCAGTGTCTCCTGCGCGCGGGCCGGTTCCCGCACCACCAGGCGCACGCGTGTCACCCCGAGATCGGCGAGGGCCACCACGGCGGCGGCCGCGGTCCCCCCTGCCCCGAGCACCACACCGGTGCCGGACAGCGTTCCGCCGTCGCCGATCGTGCTCAGCGCACCGATCACACCGTCCACATCGGTGCAATCAGCGAGCCACCGTAGCTTGCCGTCGGGCCGGTCGGCCATGCGGACCAGCGTATTGGCCGCACCGACGGCAGTAGCACGGTCGGTGATCTCGTCGGCGAGCTCCAACGCCGCACGCTTGCCCGGCATGGTGACCGACAGCCCGACCCATTCCGGTCCGAATGCGCCGACAATGGCGGGCAGTTCCTCGGCATCTGCCTCGATGCGCTGGTAGCTCCACCCCTCGAGAGCCAGCGCCCGGTAGGCCGCCTCGTGCAGTACCGGGGACAGCGAGTGCTCGATGGGTTTGCCAAGCACACCCGCCTTGCGGGCACCGCCGCCTGCCGGGTCAGTAGACCCCTCGGGCTTGCGCATCCCGAACATTCTCCCTGTGCTCGTCGTAGCTGTCCGCGAAGCACGACAGGCCGTTGTCCTCACACTTGACGAAGAACATCCACGAACCCTCTGCCGGGTGTATCGCGGCCTGCAGTGCCTCCATGCTCGGCGCCGAGATCGGCGTCGGTGGCAACCCCGTATTGCGGTAGGTGTTGTACGGGCCGGGCCGGGCGCGATCCTCCTCGTTGGTGCGCACCTCGGGACGCTCGAGCACGTAGTTGATCGTCGAGTCCATCTCCAGGCGCATGTCATCGGCGAGCCGGTTGTAGATCACGCGGGAGACGCGTCCGAAGTCGTTTTCCACCGCCTCGTGCTCGATGAGCGAGGCGATGGTGAGCACCTCGTACGGCTCATAGCCAGTGATCTCCTCGCTGTTGACCAGCTCGGAGGCTTCGAGCTTGCTCGCCGAGACCGTGAGCACCTCGGACAGCAACCGTTCCGCGTCCCACCCGGGTTTGACGCTGTACACCCCGGGCATCACCAACCCCTCCAGCCTGCGTTCCGGTTCCGCTTCGGAAGCGGGCTCCGCCAGCCACTCCGGCACGCCCAGTTCGGTGAGGTCGGCCTCGGCCGCTACCGCGCGCAGCTCGTCGGGATCGACGCAGGTGCTGTCACCGTTCAGCTCGACGCACGAAGCGTGTGAGAGGAGTGAGTACACCCCGTGGGTCACCGTCTCGTCCGGTTGGGTGACGTCGTCGAGCTTCGTTCCGCCACGGATCTGCAGGTCGCCCACGCGCGCGTCCTCGGCGGTGATGGCCTCGACCGCGTCGGCACCCGACATGCGGGTCTGCATCACGTAGTAACCCGGCCGGATGCTGCGCACGGCCTCGGTGTCTCCACCCGCCGACACGAACGCCCTGCTGCTGGCCACCACGTCGGCCTCCTCCAAGGTGGCGGCGATCGCCGCCACCGAATCCCCTTCGGCGACCTCGACGATCACATCGTCCTCACCGGGACCGGCGTAGTCCGCGTAGTTCAACCCGAGCAGCTCCCGGGTGCCATACCACACCCCAGCGGCAAGCAGCCCGATCAGCACCAGGATCAGCAGCCATCCCAGCGCTCTCCGCCCAGCGCGGCAGCGACCACGGCCCGAACCCCTGTGGACCCGGTCATCCATGTGATCGTCGCGGTCCGCGGGCCCGTCCCCGTCCATGTCGTCGAACAGCCCCGCGAGGTTCCCCGAGGCGCTGCCCTCCACGCTGGGCAGTTCCCCGCCGCGCCGGGGCGGGTTGCGGTCGCGCGCGCCGCCCGGCCCTGTCACGCGTCCACCGGGCGACCCGCCCGAGCCGGGGCCGGGAGCACGATGGCCGTCGGGTCGATGTCCGGTTCGTCCACGCCGCTCGATCGCAGATACTCCGTTCTCTCGCACTGGCCATCGAGGCCAGACACCGTACCTGGAAGGGAAGGGCGGTCGAGGCCGCCGGGTGCTCGCTTCCGCGAGAGCACCATGGCACCGGCCGAACATGAACCGTACACGGCCAGCTTGTGTCCCAGCTTATCGCTCGGTGCTGGCCTCCCCCTGTTCACCTGTCGACTCCGCACTCCGGACACGGTTGGCCCGTGCGTCGAGCCAGCCCTGCAGGATCTCCACGGCCGCGGCCTTGTCCACGACGGCACGCTGCTTCCGGGTGTTCATTCCCCTTCCCGAGAGCATCCGGGAAGCGCTGACGGTGCTCAGCCGTTCATCGGCCAGTCGAACCGGGATCCCGCCGGTCCGCTCGGCCAGCAATCCGGCGTAGGTCACGGCGTCGGCTGCCGCGGAACCGTGCCGCCCGGCGAGGGTGCGCGGCAGGCCGACGACGACCTCGACCACACCGTGCTCGGCCACCAGCTCGGCCAGCCGCGCGAGGTCGGTGTGTTGCGCGGTGTCCCGGCGGAGCGTGTCCAGCGGGGTAGCCAGCAACGGGCTCGGATCGCTCAGCGCGACACCGACCCGCACCGAGCCCACGTCCACCCCCAGCCGCCTGCCGGGCCCCGGATCATCCTCACCCGGCCTGTCGGGCTGTTCGTTCACGCCTGCCCATCCTCGTCGGTTGTTGGTCGCGGGCCGCTACGTCGTGCGTCAGGCCACCCCGTCACGGACCGCCCGCCGCAGCATGCCGATGGCCTCGTCGATGCCAGCCGGGTTCGTACCGCCGCCCTGGGCCATATCGGCCTTGCCGCCGCCGCGACCGTCGACCGCTTCCGACACGGAACGAACCAGCTCCCCCGCAGCCAGTCCCTTGTCGCGCGCCGCAGCGTTGGTACCGATCACGAAGCTCACTTTCTGCCCATCGGGTAGGAACAGCGCGACCACGCTGGGGCGTGAGCCCAGCCGGTTACGCACCTCCGAGGCGAGCGAGCGCGCCGCCTGCGCATCGATGTCCTCTGTGACCTTCTCGGCGACCACCGCGACCCCGTCGACATCCTCGGCACCAGCCGCCAGCGTCCCCGCCGACGCCAGGATCCGCTCGGTGCGCAGCCGCTCGATCTCCTTCTCGGCATCACGGAGCCTGCCGAGCACATCCGAGATGCGGTCGGGAAGCTGATCGGTGGGCACCTTGAACGTGTTCGCCAGTTCCGACACCAGGAGCTGTTCCTTACGGACGTGCCGCAGCGCGTCCGTGCCGACCAGCGCCTCGATGCGGTGGACACCGGAGCCGATCGAGCTGTCGCTGACGAGCTTGACCAGACCGAGCTGGCCGATGCGATCGACGTGTGTGCCGCCACAGAGCTCGCGGGAGTACTCACCCATGTCGATCACCCGCACCTGGTTGCCGTACTTCTCGCCGAACAGCGCGATGGCGCCCAGTTCGAAAGCCTTGTCCTTCGAGGTGACGTAGCTTTCCACCGGAGTGTCCTGCAACAGGTACTCGTTGACTTCTTCCTCGACCTCGGTCAGCACGTCGGCCGAGACAGCGCCGGGCGAGGTGAAGTCGAACCGCATACGGCCGGGAGAGTTCAGCGAACCGGCCTGCGCGGCCCGCTGCCCGTATGCCCCGCGCACCGCCGCGTGTACCAGGTGCGTCGCCGAGTGCGACCGGGCGATGGACAACCTCCTGTCGCTGTCGACCGATCCGGTGAGCTTGTCGTCCAGACCGACCTCGCCTGCCACCACCTCAACGCGGTGCACCGACAACCCGGGCACGATCTTCTGCACGTCGTGCACGCGCACCTGCGTCCCCGACCCGTACAGCGTGCCGGTGTCGGCGATCTGCCCACCACTCTCGGCGTAGAACGGGGTCCGGTCCAGCACCAGCTCTCCGCGTTCGCCCTCGCCGAGCCGTGGCACCGAGGCGCCACCGGAGAGCAGGCCGATCACCCGGCAGCCCGCCTCCAGGTCCGTGTAGCCGAGGAACTCGGTCTCGCCGTGCGTATCGAGCAGCGAACGGTACTCGGACAGGTCACCGTGCCCGCTCTTACGCGCCGCGGCATCGGCCTTGGCGCGCTGGCGCTGCTCCTCCATCAGCGTGCGGAACCCGTCCTCGTCGACCTTTAGCCCCTGCTCGGCGGCCATCTCGAGGGTGAGGTCGATCGGGAAGCCATAGGTGTCGTGCAGTTGGAACGCCTTGTCTCCGGGCAACACCGCGCTACCCGCCCGCTTGGTCCGCTCGGCGGCCGCGTCGAAGATCTTCGAGCCGCTGCTCAGTGTGGCGAGGAACGTCTCCTCCTCGATGCGCATCACGTCGCTGATGCGTTCGAAATCGCGGGCGATCTCCGGGTAGGACGGCGACATCGCATCGCGCACCACCGCGGCGAACTCGGGCAGCACCGCCTCGTGCACACCCAGCAACCGCACCGACCGCACGATGCGGCGCAGCAGGCGCCGCAATACGTATCCCCGTGCCTCGTTGCCGGGCGTCACGCCGTCGCCGATCAGCATCACACCGGACCGAGCGTGGTCGGCGATCACCCGGAACCGCACGTCATCGGCGTGATTCTCGCCGTAGGTGCGACCGGAGAGCTCCTCTGCCTTGTCGATGACCGGCCGTACCAGATCGGTCTCGTAGACGTTGTCGACACCCTGCAGCAGAAAGGCCACCCGTTCGACCCCGAGACCGGTGTCGATGTTCTTGCTCGGCAGCTCGCCGAGCACCGGATAGCCGTCCTTCGGGCTGCCGTCCCCCCGGATGTCCTGCATGAACACCAGGTTCCAGATCTCGAGGTAGCGGTCCTCGTCGACGACCGGACCACCCTCTCGGCCGTACTCGGGACCGCGGTCGTAGTAAATCTCCGAGCACGGACCGCCGGGGCCTGCGACCCCCATGTCCCAGTAGTTGTCCGTGGCGTCGCGGTACTGGATACGCTCGGGTGGCAGCCCGGCAACGCTCTGCCACAACCGCGCCGATTCGGCATCGTCGTTGTAGACAGTGGTCCAGATGCGCTTGGGATCGAACCCGTAACCGCCTTCCGACTGCGGCTTGGTGACCAGATCCCACGCCTGCGCGATGGCGCCTTCCTTGAAGTAGTCACCGAACGAGAAGTTGCCCGCCATCTGGAAGAACGTATTGTGCCGGGTGGTCTTGCCGACCTCGTCGATGTCGCCGGTGCGCACGCACTTCTGCACGCTGGTCGCGCGCGGGTACGGCGGCGGCACCTCACCGAGGAAGTACGGCTTGAACTGCACCATCCCCGCATTCACGAACAACAGGTTCGGATCGTCGAGGATCAGCGAAGCGCTCGGCACCCTGGTATGGCCGTTGGCTTCGAAGTGTCGGAGGAATCGTTCGCGAATCTCGTGTGTCTGCACGTCTGCGTCCTGTGGTCGGTTCGGGTACCGGGGCCTGGCCGATGCACCCGGCCTGCGACCGGGTCGTGTCCGTGGCCCCGCCTGCGGGCCGTGTGGGGCGGCGAGGGAGCACGCGCGCCGTGCGCCCGTGCTAGTCCCTCGCCGGGCGCGCTCGCCGGTACTGGCTCGGCCGCGCACCCGCGTCGTCGCGGGGAACGTGGCGACCACCGCGGCCCGGTTCGACGGCCGAACGCGGTACCTGCCCGGAGGTGTGCTCGATGAACTCGCTCAGCTCCACCTCGCGCTCACTCATCCCGGCGCGGACGTCGGCCCCGAAGGCGCCTACCGCGCCAGCCAGCTCCCGTACGGCCTCGCCTACGTTCGAGGCTAACCCTGCGGGCGTGGCCTCGCGAGCGGCCTCGTTGGCTTTCCGGCACACCGCGAACCCGGCGGCGAATCCCACGCCGAACCAGAACAGGCGCCTCATCGCGTCGACCCCTTCCTCCGGACCCTGGCGTGCTTGCCCTGCTCACCACGCCGGGCACGGCGCGCCCGGATCGCCTTGGTGATGCCGTACGACAACGCCGCCACCTTCACCAGCGGGCTCCCCAGCGTAGCCGTGAACACCGAGGATAGCGCCGTGGCATTGCTGGATACCTGCTGGACGTTCGCCGTCACGCCGTCCACCCGTTCCAGCTGGGTGTTGACGTGGGTGATGGTGTCGTTGGCACCGTGCAACAGCGGGTCCGAATTCTCGTGGGCCTTCCGGATCGCGACCGTGGCCTCGTCGAGCGTACGACCCAGCTTGATCAGCGGTATCGCCAGCAGAACGACGAGCAGCACGAATGCGCCTGCGGCGACAAGCACTGCGATCTGTTCCGGCGACACGGCCCCTCCTCGATGACGGTGGTGCGGCAATAGGGCGGCATGCGTGGATGGGGGTCAGGCTACCGCTTCTCGCCCGCGGGCCACCGCCGACCCCACACCTCGGCCGGTCGGGACAGCGTTGCGATGACCGGCCGCTATTCGCCCCGAACGGTGCGCCGCAGCCGGGGCAGGCGTTCGGCGATGCCCCGTTCGGCGCCGCGGCTCACCGGTTCGTAGTAATCCGCACCAACGAGCTCATCGGGTGGGTACTGCTGCGGCACCACCCCCTCCGGCACAGCATGCGGGTAGGTGTAGCCCATGGCGTGCCCGAGCCGGGAGGCGCCTGCGTAGTGCCCGTCCCGCAGGTGCGGTGGTACGGGGCCGACCTTGCCCGCACGCACGTCGGCGAGCGCGCTGTCGATCGCGCTGATCACCGCGTTGGATTTCGGCGCCGTCGCCAGGTGGATGGTGGCTTGTGCCAGGGACAGCCGCCCTTCGGGCATCCCGATGAACTGCACCGCCTGTGTCGCCGCCACCGCCGACTGCAGCGCGGTGGGATCGGCCAGGCCGATGTCCTCGCTGGCGTGCACTACCAGCCGCCGGGCGATGAACCGGGGATCCTCGCCGCCCTCGATCATCCGGGCCAGGTAGTGCAGCGCGGCGTCCACGTCCGAGCCCCTTATGGACTTGATGAACGCGCTGATGACATCGTAGTGCTGGTCACCGTCCCGGTCGTAGCGCACCGCGGCCTTGTCCACGCAAGCTTCCACGATCGCCAGGTCGATGGTGGCCGAGCCGCCGGACCGGGCTCCCTCCGCGGCGGCCTCCAGCGCCGTCAGCGCCCGGCGCGCGTCGCCTGCTGCCAGCCGCACGATGTGATCGGCGGCCTCCTCGGTGAGTTCGAACTCGCCTGCCAGCCCACGCTGCTCGGCCAGCGCGCGATCGACCAGCCCGCGCACGTCGCTGTCGTCCAGCGGCCGCAACTGGAGCACCAGCGACCGCGACAGCAGCGGCGAGACCACGGAGAAGGAGGGGTTCTCGGTGGTCGCCGCCACCAGCAGCACGGTGCGGTCCTCGACGGCGCCGAGCAGCGCGTCCTGCTGGGTCTTGGAGAACCGGTGCACCTCGTCGATGAACAGCACGGTGTCTTCGGCGGCGTGGGAACGGCGGCGCCTCGCGGCGTCGATGACCCCGCGCACCTCCTTGACGCCGGAGGACAGTGCCGACAGCGCCACGAACCGCCTGCCCGTAGCGCCCGCCATGAGGTAGGCGATGGTGGTCTTGCCGGTGCCGGGCGGTCCGAACAGCAGCACCGAGGCGGGCGCGGCGCCCTCCACGAGCCTGCGCAGCGGCGCGCCCTCGGCGAGCAACTCGTCCTGCCCGACCACCTCGTCCAGCGTCCGGGGCCGCATGCGCACCGCCAGCGGCGCGTGGGGATCCACCGCCCCGGCATCGCGGTCGCGCGCCGCGTGCTCGGCGTCACCGGCGGCATCCGGGTTCACCGTGAACAGCTCGTCCTGCACACCGCCCACGCTACCGCGCCCCACCGACCCCGAGTCCGGCGCTGCGGCACCCCGAGACGAGCGCTCGAACACCACAGCCCGGCAGCACGCCCGCCGGCCACGATGACAGCGCTGCGATGACTTTCCGAGCGTGGTCCGGTCTCCATCGCGACAGCCATTCTTCGTAGCGGCTGCCGCCACCGTGCCCGGAGGAGGTCCCCGCATGCCACCGACGATCGACCTGACCCCCCCTGCCGACCGCATGGCCGAGCTGGTCGGCGCCATCCGCGACGACCAGCTCGGCGACCCCACACCCTGCGAGCAGTACACGCTCGGTGACCTCGTCGACCACATCGGCTCGCTGTCCGTGGCGTTCGCCGCGGCCGCTACCAAGGACCTGGGCCCGCTGACGGCACAACCGCCCGACCCGGACGCCGCCCACCTCGGGCCGGACTGGCGTACCCGCGTGCCGCGGGAGCTAGCCGCACTCGCGGCAGCCTGGCGGATACCCGCGGCGTGGGAGGGCATGACCCAGGTGGGCGGCATCGACCTGCCCGGTGAGGCGGCCGGCGCGGTAGCGCTGAACGAGCTGGTCGTGCACGGCTGGGACATCGCCAGAGCGAGCGGGCAGGCGTACGACTGCGACCCGGAGATGCTGCGGGCCACGCTGCCCTTCGTCACCGAGATGGCGGCGACGCGGGACGAGGCGGCCACCGACGGGTTGTTCGGTCCCGCCATGCCCGTACCCGACAGCGCCCCCCTTCTCGATCGCGTCATCGGCCTCACCGGGCGCGATCCGGCCTGGCAGGCGCGCAGTCGGCACTGAGATGGCGTCGCTGTCCGTCGCACGCGACGCCCTGACCGGCCGGTCCTCGCGTCGGGCACATCGCCGGACAAGCACGGCTTCCGGTTCTTCGCGGGTTGCTACCGGAACGTCATCGACACGCGCTGGGTACGCGGCGACGGGCGGGTCGACGGCGGCTTATTCGGTATCGCGACCGACCCGTTCGACGACCTGTCGACGGTGTGTCTGTACACCCGGCAATGTGTGCCCACACGCCCAACACGGGGTGTCAGGGGGCCGGACACGAGTGGGGCGAGTCAGCGGCGGCCCAGGACCGTGGACAGCGCGGACAGCACCAACTCGGCACGGTCGGGGCGGGCGTTGTGGCCCATCAGGCCGATCCGCCAGATCCGCGAGGCGTACTCGCCGACGCCTGCGCCGATCTCGATACCGTACTCCTCGAGGAGCTGGGTACGGACCTTCCCGGAATCCACCCCGTCGGGCACCCACACGGTGGTGAGCTCGGGCAGCCGGTGCCCCTCGGCGGCGAACAGTTCGAGCCCCATGGCCCGCAGCCCGTCGGCCAGCCGCTGCCCGGCGGAGGCATGCCGGGCGTAAACCTCGCCGAGCCCTTCGTCGAGGATCCGGCCAAGCCCAGCGTGCAGCGAAGCGATCATCGCGGTCGGCGCGGTGTGGTGGTAGGCCCGTCCCCCTGCCTCGGTGCCCGAGACGTAGTTGCCGATCAACCCGAGATCGAGGTACCAGGTCGGTGGCTGCGCCACCCGGCGCTGCCACGCCCGCTCGGACACGGTGAAAGGAGCCAGCCCCGGAGCCACGCCGAGGCACTTCTGGGTGCCCGCGTAGGCGAGGTCGACACCCCACTCGTCCACCTCGACCGGGATGCCCGCGAGGGAGGTGACGCAATCGGCCAACACGAGGGCATCGGGGTCACGCTCGTGAACGGCCGTGGCCAGCGTGCCGATTTCGCTGCGTACACCGGTGGAGGTCTCCGCATGCACTGCCCCGACCAGGCTGGGCCGGGGGTGCGCGTCGAGCACCCGCTGCGGGTCGATCGGTGCCCCCCAATCGTGATCGACCCGCACGACCTCGGCACCGTATCGGCCCGCGACATCGACCATGCGCTCGCCGAACAGGCCGTTGACCGCGATCACGACCGTGTCACCCGGCCGGACCGCGTTGGCGAAGGCGGCTTCCATGCCGATCGAGCCCGTGCCGGACAGCGGAAGCGTGCGCGCGTTCCGCGTCCCCCACACCGCGCGCAACCGCTCGTTGGTCTCGTCGAGCAGGGAGAGGAATGCCGGGTCGAGGTGCCCGAGTACCGGCCGGGACAGACCCTCGGTCGCCTCGGGGTACGGGTTCGACGGTCCGGGGCCGAGCAGCAGACGATCAACCAACATGGCACTGACCGTACTGGGCGGTGGGGGTGCCGCCGCGCCCCCACCGCCGCTCGGTGTGATTTCCGTCCCCAACCGGTACCGGGCACGGCCCGGTCGCGCTAGTCGATGGTCGCCGAGGTCGAACCCACACGTTCCCCGTCGGGATCGACCGCACGGATGTAGTACGTCCCGGAGTCGTTCTCGGTGTCGACCACGCTCAGCTCCTCGCGCTCCCACGGCTCAGGGCCGTACCAGGGTCGCGAGGGCACCGGGTCGGTCACGTGGACCGGTTCCGGGCTCCCGGCGCGGATCACCTCGTAGCGCATCGTGCCGTTCTGCGCGTTCCAGATGGCAGGCCACGTGATCTTCACACCCTCGTCGACCCGCTCCAGCTGGGGCGCACGGAACGGCCACTGCGGCCCGTTGTTGCGCGATCCTTCGACGTGACGGGCGGCGAACCGGGTTAGCGACTGCTGCGGCTGGCTATCCCGCGAGTGGGTGTTGACCGCGGTGAAGTCACCGCCGACGATCACGTAATCCTCGTTGGCGTCGATCGCCCAGGTGCCGTTGTTGATGATCGTGCCGGGCGGCCCGGAGTTGGTGTTCGGGAACCACGGCAGCACCTCGGGGATGGGATCGCCCGCGCTCACGTGGGTGTAGTCGCGCGGCGCCTCGCGCACCGCGTCCTTGGTCTGGGCCATCATCCGGAAGAAGCGGAAGTCGGCGCCGCGCTCCGGTATCGCCTCCACAGCCCAGCAGTCGTGCGCGTGGGTCACGCTGTAGAGCACCTCGTCGGTGACGGCCATCCGCATGGTGTCGCCCCAGCAGCCGTCCCACCAGTGGTCGGCGCCGCTGACGATGTCCACGGCCATGCGACCTTCGAACCGCTGCGAACCACCACCGTGACGGAAGTCCAGCGCGCTGATCCACGCCGTGTCTGAGCCGTCGGAGACGATGTCGGTGACGATCGGTGTACCCGCTGGGGGTTGCGCGTCCCACGACACGTTGTCGCCGTTCGAGGCGTCCACCGCCGTCATGCTCCTACGGATGGCGCCGTTCACGCGGTCGAAGCCACCGCCGATGAGCACCCTGTCGAGGTCGGGCCGGGCCAGCACCGTCCAGACTTCCTTGTCGGCCGACGGTGCCCAGTCGAGCAGGCTCCCGTCGTGGCCAACCGCGGCCAGCCGCGATCGGTCCTGACCGCCCACGGAGGTGAAGCCTCCGCCGAAGTAGACGGCGTCTTCGGTCACCGAGAGCGCCCTTACTCTGCGGTTGACCGGCGGCGGCGAGAACGAGGTCAGGTCACCGGAATCGAGCTCGAACGCGGCCACCCTGGAACGCCACTGACCGTCCATCCGGTCGAAGTCGCCTGCCACGTACAGCCGCTCGCCCGTGGGGTCGGCCTCGATGCGGAACACCGAGTCGCAGATCCACCGGTTCCAACCGGTGTCCCGGCACCAGGAGCTCAGCCCCGAGTCGCTGGAACTGAACTCGGTCCCGTACGCCTCGGGGGCCCAGTCGAGCAGCTCGCCGGTGTGTAGGTCGAAGGCCAGCAGGTTCCGGCGCGGCACCTCGTCCTCGCCCGGAGCGGCACCGTGGGGTCGGGCCTTGTCGAACCGTCCCCCCGCGTACACCGTGTCGCCGACGATGGTGACGTCGAAGATGATGCCGTCCGTCTGCGGTGCGGGCAGCGCTCCCGCGGTCACAGGTTGCGGCAGGTCCTGCTCGGCGACTGCGGTCCCCCCGGCCGGCAACACCGCTGCCCCCAGCAGCAGTGCGGCGCTGCCCGCGAGCAGCCTTTTCCAACGACGCATACAGCCAATCCTCACGTTCGGACAGAGCGTGAGACCACGCTCGGTGCAATTGCTTGTATGCGTGTATTACCCAGCATGGGGGATAGTGTTACACGACAGGCGGTGTGGCTACTCTGTCCGGAGTAGTCCGGAACGTCGGAAATAGCCGATCAGTGGAACGCGGGGTACAGGCTGAGTTCGAGCCCTGGACCGAACCGGTCCTCCAGCGCGACGGCCACCGTCTCGGCGTGATCACCGATCACGCTCATGCGTAGCTGCCTGGCCTGCTTGGCCAGTTCCAGCCAGCACCACCGCACGGCGGCGGGGCGTCGCAACCCGGCGGAGACCGGGTCGGCGAGCAGGTCGGGCAACACCCGCGCGGTCTGTGACCAGACACACACCAGCTGGCTGTCCAGTAACCCGGCGGACAGCGTGCCGTGATCGTCCAGGGCGGGCCACACGCTGGTGACCTCCGCGTGCCAGGCGGCGATCATCGCCTCGCTCATACCGGGCGGCAGTGCCAGCGCCTCGTCCCAGAAAGCGAACGGCGCGCGCAAGTGTGCCACGTCGATGAGCGCGTTGCGCATGCAGCCGTGCTCGAAATCCAGGAACCGGACCCCGTTGTCGGTGACCAGGTTGTTCTCTGGTGACAGGTCGGTTGGCGAGAACGCCCTGTACTCCGGCGAGGCCACCCGGTCGGCGGCCTGCCGCAGCCGGTCGACCGCATCCTGCGGGGTGTCGATTCCCAGCTCGGTCTCCAGCAGCCGGACGAGGCGGTCGCAGGTGATCGGCAGATCGTCGCGCCGGTGGTCGGTCTCGGCTCCGAGCCTGCGGAGCAGCGCGTTGAAGTCCGGTTCGCGCCCCGCGGTAGTGGCGTGCATGCGCCCCAGCGTGCGAGCCCACGACAGCAGCATCCGCTCCGCCGTGCGCGCATCCGGGTAGTCCAGCTTGTTCTCCAGCGTGGGTGCGGTGCCCAGGTCCTCCATGACCAGCACCCGCAACTCACCGTCGTGCGCGATGAGCTCGGGGCACACCCGGTCCTCCGCCGACAGCGCGGTGAACAGCTGGTAGCTGGCGGCCTCGATGGCGAACGGATCAGGCTGCTCGGCGCGGTCGCGCGGGTAATGCTTGATCACCAGCGTGCGCGGCAGTTCGAACGGCGACGAC
This sequence comes from Haloechinothrix sp. LS1_15, assembly GCF_033042135.1. Taxonomy (NCBI): domain Bacteria; kingdom Bacillati; phylum Actinomycetota; class Actinomycetes; order Pseudonocardiales; family Pseudonocardiaceae; genus Haloechinothrix; species Haloechinothrix sp. LS1_15. The sequence goes on from NZ_WBXM01000007.1 coordinate 128,287, forward strand.
GCGACCTTCACCCTGATCACCACGGCATGCCCGCTGCCGTGCAGGTCCTCCGGGTCAGTCAGCGAGATCGCGGCACCGAAACGTTGAGCCAGTACCGATTCGCCCGCGGCGAGGACTGTCCCCAGTACATCGGTTGCGGCTCCGTTGCCGGCATGCTCGTCGCCGGCCGAGGAGGTGTGCACGCTCATCGCAAGGCAGCCTACTAGCGATCGTGTTCCGGGGACCAGCAACCGTCGGCCGGTGGACCAGAGCGATATCGTGACGTTGTCAGCCAGTATCAGCCAGTGTCAGCCAGTGATACGGGAGCGCGCGGAGGTGCCAGGCGATGTCCACACCGGCGTCGGCGGGCAGCCAGCCCGGCCGCGAGCGGGATCGCGACGAGGAGGGCCGGGCGCGCAACGCACGACCCCGCGACGGTCTCGGCAGGCCGCTCCCGCACGGCGCCGCCGGGGTCGAGCGCCAGCCGGAGGGCGTCGACCGCACGCCGGAGCAGGCGGTCTCCGAGGCGCAGCGGCTGCTGGACGACGGCATGCCGTTCCACGCGCACGAGGTGTTCGAGGACGCGTGGAAGTCGGAGCTGGAGCCGGATCCGCTGCTGTGGAAGGGCTTGGCGCAGCTGGCGGTGGGGCTCACCCACGCCGCGCGCGGCAACGCCGTCGGTGGCGCGCGGCTGCTGCGGCGCGGCAGGGAGCACATCCAGCCGCACGCGGAGGGCACACCACACGGCATGGACATCAGCGGGCTACTGGCGTGGGCAGGCCAGCTCGCGGGCGAGCTCGACGCCGGGCACACGGTGTCCTCGGCCGCCGAGCGCGCACCCCGGCTGCGCGGCCGACAGCAGGCGCGCTAGCCAACTGGCGGCGGGAGGGCCTGCCATACCGGCGACTACGCTGTGGACATAACCGAGCACGGTGAGCCACACCACGGCCAGACCTGTGACAGTCGGGTACGCCGAGCGCCATCACCGCTGGCGCAGCGAGCGCGATAGGGTACAACCAGCCACGTCATCGTGAGTGTGACGGGAATCCCGCACGTATCGGCACTACTGACGCACAGGACGGATTGATGCATCGCTACCGGTCTCACACCTGCGGCCAGCTCCGCAGCTCCGACGTCGACACCACCGTGCGACTGTCAGGCTGGGTGCATAATCGTCGCGACCTCGGCGGGGTTCTCTTCGTCGACTTGCGGGACCACAGCGGCATCGTCCAGCTCGTCGCCCGGCCCGACTCCCCCGCTTACGAACCGCTCGAACACGTGGCCAGGGAATCGGTGATCCGTGTCGACGGACGCGTGCTGCGCAGGCTCGACGAGAACGTCAACCCGGAACTCGGAACCGGTGACGTCGAGGTCGAGGTCACCGGCTTCGAGGTGCTCGGATCCTGCGACCAGCTCCCGTTCAGCGTCTACCCGGAAGACCCGGTCTCCGAGGACAAGCGACTCAAGTACCGGTTCCTCGACCTGCGGCGCGAGCGGATGCATCGCAATATCAAGCTGCGTTCGGAGATCATCAAGAGCCTGCGCGATAAGATGACCGCGCACGGATTCCTCGACATGCAGACGCCGATCCTGTCCGCGACCAGCCCGGAAGGTGCCCGCGACTACCTCGTCCCGTCTCGCCTCCATCCGGGCAACTTCTACGCCCTGCCACAGGCGCCGCAGCAGTTCAAGCAGTTGATGATGGTCGCGGGCTTCGACCGCTACTTCCAGATCGCGCCCTGCTTCCGGGACGAGGACAGCAGGGCGGACCGCTCCCCCGGCGAGTTCTACCAGCTCGACGTCGAGATGAGCTTCGCCGACCAGGAGGACGTTTTCGAGGTCATCGAAGAGGTGTTCACCGAGCTGTTCCGCGAGTTCGCACCCGACAGGGACACGACGTCGCCCTTCCCTCGGATCGGCTATCGCGACGCGCTGACGCGCTACGGTACCGATAAGCCCGACCTGCGCTCCAAGCTGGAACTCGTGGATGTCTCGCACATCTTCGCCGGTAGCCAGTTTCAGGCGTTCGCAGACAAGCACGTCCGGGCCCTGCCCGTACCCGGCTGCGGCGACCAGCCCCGATCGTTCTTCGACCAGATGCAGGAGTTCGCCCAGGAGCTCGGTGCGCAAGGTTTAGCATGGGTGCGCATCGGGGACGACGGGAAGCTCACCGGTCCGATCGCCAAGTTCCTGACCGAAGACGACACACGCAGACTCGTCTCCGATGTGAAGGGCGAGCCCGGCACAGCCGTGTTCTTCGGCGCTGGCCACGAAGCCGAGGTCGCCAAGTACATGAGCGAAGTGCGGGTCGAGGCCGCCAAACGAACCGGCCAGTTCGAACACAACGTGTACCGCTTCTGCTGGATCGTCGACTTCCCCATGTACGAGGAAGCAGACGATGGCTCCATCCAGTTCAGTCACAACCCGTTCTCCATGCCCCAGGGTGGGCTCGAAGCCCTGCGTACCCAGCACCCCCTGGACATCCTGGCCTGGCAATACGACATCGTGTGCAACGGCATCGAGCTGTCGTCGGGGGCCGTGCGGAACCACAGCCCGGAAGTTATGTACGAGGCCTTCGAGATCGCCGGATACACCAAGGAGCAGGTGGATACACAGTTCGGCGGAATGGTGCGCGCCTTCCACTACGGCGCTCCTCCGCACGCCGGTGTCGCCCCTGGCCTCGATCGCATCGTGATGCTGCTGGCCGACGAACCCAACATCCGCGAGACCATCGCCTTTCCGCTGAACCAGAACGCACAGGACGTGATGATGGGAGCGCCGTCGCCGGTGGACGAGGACCGCCTGAAGGAGCTCAATCTGCGCTTGCGACAGGCCCCGAAGCCACCGCCACGCGGGACCGATTAGGCCGAACGGGCGAACGGGCGAAGTCGTTGTCGCCGTCGGTGACGAATGAACCCGTGGTGCCCCGAATCGACTGTCGCCCACAAGTGTCAAATTTTACAGCCCGCAATCATTCGGCGTCGCTGAGCAATAGGCGCTGGCATAATTGGCGTATGGCACATCACGCGATGGTATTCAGGGCACTGATTTCCTGCCCATCGGATGTCGACGTTGAGGACATCCGAGCCATCCAAGCTGCCATTACCCGCTGGAACGTACTGCTCGGCGAGCGATTCGGTGCTGTCGTCATTCCGGTGCAATGGAACGAGCACGCGGCGGCCGCGTTCGGTGCACCGCCGCAGGAGATTGTGAACGAACAGCTGGTCGATACCGTTGATTTGGCCATCGCGGTGATGTGGACACGCCTCGGCTCACCGACCCCGGAAGCCGAGTCCGGCACCGTCGAGGAGATCAACCGCATCTCGGCCGCCGGCAAGCCGGTGAGCATCCTGCGGTGTTCGCGCCCGGTCGACTGGTCCGCCCTCGACGCCCGGCAACTCACCCGGCTCGACCAGTACCTCAGCGAGATCAAAGGCCACGCACTGATCCTGAAGTACGCCGATCCGGGGACCCTCGCGACCCAGGTCGACACCGTGCTCACTCGCCTGGTCACCCGCGAACCCAGCGGGCTCGCCGAGTACGGCGGCGGGGGCTCGCTGCCCTCGCAGCGCGACGGCGACGACGACAAGTACGAGATGCCCCGTGGCCAGTCCGACGGCGAGCCGGGCGACAGCGCTTCGATGACCCCCACCTGACTCGTGCCGCCCGCGCACCCTCACAGCAGGCAGAGCTGCTCGGCCTGCCGATCGATCACCGACTCGGGTACGGCGGTGACCTCCGGGTCACCGTCCCGCTCGCGCGCGGGCACCCGGTGTTCGGCACCGCGCAGCAGGCCGTGCCCGCGGGCGGCCTGCCGCACCCGCGCCGTGACCATGTCCTGGTACCGCCGCGGAGAGTAGGCCCCGCGCCGGTACAGCCAGTCGTAGTAGGAGCGCAGGCGCGGGTGGTGCTGGTCGAGCCAGCCGAGATACCACTCGCGCGCCCCGGGGCGCAGATGCAACACCAACGGCGTCACGCCGTTCGCCCCGGCCTCGGCGATCGCCGCGACCGTCCGCTCGATCTGTTCCTCGGAATCGCTCAGCCCCGGCAGGATCGGCGCCATCAGCACCGAGCAGCCCACGCCCAGTTCGGCGAACCGCCGGACGACGTCGAGCCGCCGCATCGGGTGCGGCGTACCCGGCTCCACCGCGCGCCACAGGTCCTCGTCCAGCGAGCCGACCGACACCGCCAGCGACACATCGGTTACTCGCGCGGCCTCCGCGAGCAACTCCGCATCCCGCAGGATCAGGCTTCCCTTGGTCAGGATGGAGAACGGGTTGGCCGCGTCCCGCAACGCGCCGATAATCTCCGGCATCAGCCGGTAGTGCCCTTCGGCCCGCTGGTACGGGTCGGTGTTGGTACCCATCGCGATCGGCTCGCCCCGCCAGCTGGGACGGGCTAGTTCGGACCGCAGCAGCTCCGCCGCGTTGACCTTTACCATGATCTTGGTGTCGAAGTCGCGTCCCGAATCCAGATCCAGGTACTCGTGGGTGCGGCGCGCGAAACAGTACACGCAGGCATGGCTGCATCCCCGGTAGGGGTTGATCGTCCAGCGGAACGGCACCGCCGACTCCCCCGGCACCCGGTTGATGATCGAGCGCGCCCTGATCTCCACGGCGATCGCACCCGCGTCGTCGCCTGCGAGCACGGGACCGTTATCCGGCGCGGCCAGACCCGCCCGACCGGTCCCCCGCTCGATGGCAGGCTCCAGCTCGAACAGCGCGCCGTCATCGTTTCCGTCTCGCAAGTCCTCCCATCGCACACCCATATTCGAACATATCTTCGATATCATGTCCAGCGCCCCGGCCGGTACGGGTGATGTGGGAAACTGCCCGGCATGGGCTACGGGGTACGCGCGTCACGGGGGCTGTCACGCAGGGCGCAGCGGGTGGTGCCGCTGGTGTTCACAGGGCTGGGAGTCATGTTGCTCATCGGCGCGGTCGTGGTGGCCCTGCTGCTCGGCAGGGGCGCCGCGGACCGCACGGCAAGCACAACAGCCGTGGTGGTCGAGGTGACCGAACGTACCTCCCAGTCCCGCGACTCCGACGGGAACACCCGCACCAGCACCACCTACTGCCCTGTCGTCGAGTACACCGTCGACGGTGAGACCTTCACCCACGAATCCGCCGTGTGCACCGGATCGCGAGAGGGCAACCGGGTCGGTGACGAACTCACCGTGAACTACGACCCTGCCGATCCCGCCGACGCCGCCATCGACTCGTGGCTGCACCGCTGGCTCGCCCCGCTGATCATGGGCGGCATCGGCGGTGTGTTCGTGCTGATCGGCTCAGTCACCTTCGCCGCGGCGCGGGCAGGCAAGCTCGACCGCACCCGGCGCGCTCCGATGCGCGGTCGGGAGCCCGACAGCGGAAGTACCGGCCCGGCGCCTGCGTTCCATCGCCCGGACTTCCCACCGGCAAGGGAAGGCACTGTCGGGTACGACACCGGCGCCGTGGACATGCTGGTCGCCCGCGTCGAGCACGCCTACCGCCAGATCGCGGGCGGGCAACGGCCGGACTTGACCGCGGAGGACCTCACGACCACGACGCTGGTGACCACCGGCACCCCGGGAACGGGATACGACACCGCGACCGTGGACATGTACCTGGCATCGGTCCGCAACGACCTGGAACGCCTCGGGGGGCAGTGACGCCGACCCCATCAACCGGTCCCCCCGGTCGTACGCCTGTGGCGTCGAGGAAGATGGGCGCGTGGCACGACACCAGAACGGCGAGGCAGGTAGGCCCGAGCCCGACCCGAACGAGGACACCGGACCCATCCGGCCGGTATCCGGACACCCGGCTCGACCCCCGCAGCGCCCTCCGGAGCGCGCCAACCGGGCACAGCGAGCACAATCGGCGGCACAACGAGCACAGTCGAGGGGACGCCAGGCCCCCCCGGCGCGCTCGGGAGCTCCTGGCGACGTGAACGGTCCGGCCAGCACGGGTGGCGTGAGCGGCACACACGCACACGGACACGGGCACGCCCATGCGCACGGGCCCGCCGACCCGGCCTCACCGCGGGTACGCAAACTGCTGGCGACTCTGCTCGCACCGTTGTTGCTGGCGGCGGTGGCCGGGACCGTGCTGCTGTACCCCTTCGGCGCCGACCTGCCGGACACCGCGGGATTCACCGGTACACCGGTGGACGGCGACGTCGTCGCCGTCAGCGAGGGCAGCTGCACCCCGCAGGAAGCGGGCGCCGTCGAAACCGAACCGGCACCAGTCGACGAAGACCAGCGCTGCCTGATCGTGGACGTCAGGCTCACCGACGGGCCCGCCGAGGGAAACACGATCACCAAGGCCGAGCCGATTGCGCCTGGCAGGCCCGGGTTCACCGTCGGCGACCAGATCGTGCTCGAGTACCACGACGCTGACCCGGAACGAGCCGAGTCGTACCAGATCGTCGACTACCAGCGTGGCACCCCGTTGCTGCTGCTTGCCGGGGCGTTCGCCGTCGCAGTCCTGCTGCTCAGCCGATGGCAGGGTGCGCGCGCGCTGCTCGGGCTCGGATTGAGCTTCGTCGTGATCGCGCTGTTCATTCTGCCCGCCATTCTCGCAGGCGAGAGTCCCGTGCTGGTCGGCATCTTCGGCGCGGGCGTGATCATGTTCCTGACACTCTATCTGTCGCACGGCATATCCGCCCGGACCTCGGTCGCGGTGCTCGGTACGTTGACCAGCCTCTCGCTGATCGGGGTGATCGCTGCCCTGTTCGCCGGGTTCAGCAGGCTCACCGGGTTGGACGAACCCACCACCACGCTGATCGGCACGCTCGGACACGAGATCGACCCGAGAGGACTGTTGCTCGCCGGGATCGTCATCGGCGCGCTCGGTGTGCTCGACGACGTCACCGTGACGCAATCGAGCGCCGTGTGGGAGCTGCGCAAGGCCAACCCGGCCCTCGGGTGGCGGTCGCTGTACGCCTCGGGCCTGCGCATCGGCAGGGACCACGTCGCAGCCTCGGTGAACACCCTGGTGATGGCCTACGCCGGTGCCGCGCTCCCGGTTCTGCTGTACTCGGCCGTCTCCGGCGTGGGCCTGGGATCGATCCTCGGCTCGCAGGACATCGCGCAGGAGATCGTGCGCACCCTCGCGGGTAGCATCGGTATCGTCGCGGCAGTACCGGTCACCACCTTGATCGCCGCGCTGATCGTCAGCAAGGAACCCGTCGAAACCGCCGGGCATGGCCCGGCCCCCGGCGAGCGCCACGGGTAAGCCGCCCTACTCCAGCGAGGCCACGAACGCGCTGACGTCGGACATGTGGAAACGCTGCACCAGCTTGCCCGACGGTGCCGTCGCGGTCAGCCGGTACAGCGGCCTGCCCGGCAACGGATCCTCCCGCGCCACCGAACGCAACTGGGCCACCAGCAGCTCGCTGAAGACCATGCCGTTGGCCTCGGTGTTGCCAGCCAGCGCATCGGCGAGCTTGCGCAGCGCGAGGATGTCGAGCTCCCACCCGCGGTCACCGAGATACGCCGCCAGGTCCACCCGGACCGCGCGGCGCCTGCCCGCGTGGACGAGCAACGCGACCGAGCGCGCGCCCCGCATCTCGGTGACCAGCACATCGATGCGCCGCGCGGCGTCAAGGGGGATCCGGCGGGTGCCGACCTGTCGCAGCACCAGCGTGGTGCCTTCCAGCCACAGCCTGCGGCGAACCTGCCCGACGAGCACGTACAGCAGCGGCAGGCCGAGCACCACCGCGGCAGGCAGCCCGGCGACGGCGCCGCCGAACAACCCGACCACACCCCCGAACGCGGCGGCGAGCACGCACACCACCGCCAGCCCCACCCACAGCCTGCGTCGCTGCGCGGCCTGACTCGCGCCGTGCAGCGGGATGCGCTCGGGGCCTCGCGCGGCGTCACCGCCCGCGCCCGTCTCCTCGATACCGCTCATCTCGACCGTCCCAGGATCGTCACGTGCCCGTTACCGGCGCGGCGTGCAGGCCTGCCAGGAACGGGTTCGCCGCCCGCTCGCGCCCGATCGTCGTAGTACCGCCGTGTCCCGGTAGCACCACCGTCTCGTCGGGCAGTGTCAGCACCTTCTCACGCAAGCTGCGCCGCAGCTGGTCCATGTCCCCGCCGGGCAGGTCGGTACGCCCGATCGACCCGGCGAACAGCGTGTCGCCGGTCAGCGCAAGTCTGCCACCCTCCTCCGTGGACAGCCGGTAGGTCACCGACCCCGGTGTGTGGCCCGGGGTGAGGTCGACCTCCACGCGGAGGCCAGCCACGTCCAGCGGCCCCTCCCCCAGTTCGACGACCTCCTGCGGTTCGCGCAGCGCCTGCTGTCGGGGGAATATCGCCGCCAGCTGTTCCGCCAGCTGCGGGCCAAGACCTTTCAGCGGATCGGACAGCAGCTCCCGGTCCAACCGCTCGATGTACGCCGGGATGGTGTGCGCATCAGCAATCGTCGCGGCGGAGTACACGTGGTCGACATGCCCGTGCGTGGCGAGCACCGCGACCGGGTTCAGCCGGTGCTCACGCAGGGTTCGGCCGACCGGCTCGGCAGCGTCCTGCCCGGGGTCGACGATCACGCAGTCCGCACCTTCCCCGCCCGCGATCACGTAACAGTTGGCCTGGAACACGCCCGCGGCGAAGCCGGCGACGAGCACGAGCTCACCTCCCAGCCGTCTCGATGGTGCCGGTCCAGCCTAAACTCGGCCCGCCACACCGCGCTCACACGGTGCGGCCTTAGAATCCGCCCCGACGGGTGGTGCAGCGTGCACCCACCGGATACCGGGCAGTCGAGTAGTGGGGAGCATGGGTGGCGTCGAACGAGGAACGGCGGGAGGCTGCCAAGCGCAAGCTGGAGGCGCGGCTCGAGCGGCCGAAGCAGCCGAGCAGCTGGACCAAGCGCCTGACCATCGCAGGCACCATTGTCGCCATCGTGCTAGCCGCCGGGCTCGGACTGTACTTCGTCGTCCAGCAAGCCCAGCAGGAGACGCCGGAGGCGGCCGAGGACGGCACCGGCGAGGTCGACGACTCCGCGCTGCACATCCCCACCGAGCGCGCACCGGTACCCGAGCGGCCAGCGGAGCTGGGCGAGACACAGTCCTGCGACTACGGCCCCGGGGCCGGTGAGGCGAGCCGGGCCGTCGAGCCTCCGGAGGACGGGGAGGTACCCGCGCGCGGCAGGGTGGATGTGGTGCTGGAAAGCACCGAGGGCGACATCCCGCTCACGCTGGATCGCTCGCTGGCGCCGTGCACCGTACACAGCATGATCAACCTGATCGAGCAGGACTTCTACGACGACACCGCCTGCCACCGGCTCGGCACCCAGGGGCTGCAGATGCTGCAGTGCGGCGATCCGGACGGTGACGGCACCGGCGGTCCCGGCTACACCATCCCGGACGAGCACTTCGACGAGCTACATTACGGCCGTGGTCTGCTTGCCATGGCCCGCACCCCGGAACCGAACAGCGGGGGCAGCCAGTTCTTCATGGTCTACGGCCACGCCGAACTGCCGCCGGAGTACACGGTCTTCGGCACCATCGGCGACGCGGGCCTGCAGATCCTCGACTCCGTCGCACACGACGGCATCGCCACCCCCGGCGAGGACGGCACCGGCCCACCCAACACCGAGGTCCGCTTCACCGACGCCACCGTCGAAGGCTAACCAACGGGGTGCGAGCCGAAGGGCCCCTCCGGTGCACATGCGGTACCCGAGGAGTCCTTCGGCTCACAACCTCACCGGTACGGGAAGCGCGGCGTCCTGCGTTCCAGGAAGGCACTGACGCCCTCGGCGTAGTCCATGCCGGTGACGGCGTCGGCGCGGAGGCGTTCGGCTTCCTCGTCAGGTTCGGCGAGCCCTTCGGTGATCTTGGTGATGGTCCGGTTCATCCCCCTGATGGCGAACTGGGAACGGGAGGCCAGCGTCTCGGCGAAGCTCCGTGCGGTGTCCTCCAGCTCGGCGTCGCCGACCGTCTCGTTGACCAGTCCCATCTCCTTGGCGCGCCGCGCGTCCACCAGCAGGGCCGACAGCAGCAGGTACCGGGCGTGCGCGGGCCCGACCAGCGCGACCAGCTGGCGGGTGGATCGGTAGTCGTAGACGATGCCGAGCTTGGCGGGGGTGATGCCGAACCGCGCGGTGTCCGAGGCGAACCGGAAGTCGCAGGCAACCGAGATCTGGCAGCCACCGCCGATGCAGTTACCGCGGATCACCGCGATGCTCGGCTTCACCATCTCCGACAGCGCCTCGACAGCAGCCTGCACCGCCTTGTCGTAGCGCGCCGCGCCCTCGGCGTCGGACCGCAGCGTGCGGAACTCTCCGATATCCGCCCCCGCCGAGAAGTGCTCACCTTTCCCGGTAATCATCAGGGCGGTCACCGCGGGATCGGCTTCGACCTCGTGGACCACCTGCGGGATCGCCGACCACATGTCCAGGCTGACCGCGTTGTGCTTACCGGGGCGAGCCAGCCGCAGCCACGCGATCTCCCCGTCCCGCTCCATCTCGAGCCCGTCGACCATGGCTGCCAGCCTACGGTGTACCCACGGCCAGGCGAGCGTTGTGCCGCACAGCTCACGCGGAGGAGGTGACCCGGTAGACGTCGTAGACGCCTTCGATGCCACGCACCGCCTTGAGCACGTGCCCGAGGTGTTTCGGGTCGCCCATCTCGAAGGAGAAGCGGCTCACCGCGACCCTGTCCCGAGACGTCGTGACCGAGGCCGACAGGATGTTCACCTTCTCGTCGGCGAGCACTTTGGCGATGTCCGACAGCAGTCGGTGCCGGTCGAGCGCCTCGACCTGGATGGCGACCAGGAACACCGAGGATTCCGAAGGCGCCCACTCGACCTCGACCAGCCGCTCCGGCTCGTTGCGCAGTTCATCGGTGTTGTTGCAGTCGGTACGATGCACGCTGACTGTGCCGCCCCTGGTCACGAACCCCAGGATCTCGTCTCCCGGCACCGGCGTGCAGCAGCGCGCGAGCTTGGTCCACACGTCGCTGACGTCCTTGACCATCACGCCGACGTCGTTGCTGCCGCGGGTACGTCCCACCGTCGACGGGGTGGACCGTTCGGCCAGCTCCTCCTCGGCCTCCTCGACCCCGCCGATGAACGCGACCAGGCGCTGCACCACGTGCTTGGCGCTGGTCTTGCCGTCGCCGACGGCGGCGTACATCGCGCTGATGTCCGGGTACTTCAGTTCGGTGGCCAGCGCGCTCATCGAATCGGCGGACACCAGCCGCTGCATCGGCAGACCCGCCTTGCGGATCTCCTTGCTGATCGCGTCCTTACCCTGCTCGATCGCCTCCTCGCGGCGCTCCTTGGCGAACCACTGCCGGATCTTCGCCCTCGCCTTCGGCGAGCCGACGAAGTTCAACCAGTCGCGGCTGGGTCCCGCGGACTCGGCCTTGGAGGTGAAGATCTCCACGACCTCGCCGTTGTCCAGCTTGCGTTCCAGCGCCACCAGCCTGCCGTTGACCCGTGCGCCGATGCACCGGTGACCGACTTCGGTGTGGACGGCGTAGGCGAAGTCCACCGGGGTGGCTCCGGCTGGCAGCGTGATGACATCGCCCTTCGGCGTGAACACGAAGATCTCGCGGGTGGCGAGGTCGTAGCGCAGCGATTCGAGGAACTCTCCGGGATCGGCTGCCTCGCGCTGCCAGTCGAGCAGCTGCCGCATCCACGCCATGTCCTCCACACCGGCGTCCCCGGCGTGCGTCCCGCGCGTCTCCTTGTACCGCCAATGCGCCGCGATGCCGTACTCGGCCGTGCGGTGCATCTCGTGGGTGCGGATCTGCACCTCGAGCGGGTTGCCGTCCGGACCGATCACGGTGGTGTGCAGCGACTGGTACACCCCGAAACGGGGCTGGGCGATGTAGTCCTTGAACCGCCCTGGCATAGGCTGCCACAGCGCGTGCACCACGCCCATGGCCGCGTAGCAGTCCCGCAACTCGTCGACCAGGATCCGCACACCGACCAGGTCGTGGATGTCGTCGAGATCGCGGCCTCGCACGATCATCTTCTGGTAGATCGAGTAGTAGTGCTTCGGCCTGCCCTCGACTGTGGCTCGTACACGGGAGTTGTCGAGCTGCTGCGAGAGCTGGTCGATCACAGACCGCAGGTACACATCCCGCGACGGTGCCCGGTCGGCGACCAGCCGGACGATCTCGTCGTACTTCTTGGGTTGCAGGATGGCGAACGCCAGGTCCTCCAGCTCCCACTTGACGGTGGCCATGCCGAGCCGGTGTGCCAGTGGGGCCAGTACCTCCAGCGTCTCCCGCGCCTTGCGCACCTGCTTCTCCGGCGGCAGGAACCGCATGGTGCGCATATTGTGCAGCCGGTCGGCCAGCTTGATCACCAGCACCCGCGGATCCCGCGCCATCGCGATGACCATCTTGCGGATGGTCTCTGCCTCCACGGCGGTGCCGAGCTTGACCTTGTCGAGCTTGGTGACGCCGTCGACCAGCTGCCCGACCTCGTCGCCGAAGTCCTCCGACAGCTGCTCGAGCGAGTACCCGGTGTCCTCCACCGTGTCGTGCAGTAACGCCGCGACCAGGGTGATGGTGTCCATACCCAGCTCGGCCAAGATAGTGGCCACCGCGAGAGGGTGGGTGATGTACGGGTCACCGGACTTGCGGTGCTGCCCACGATGCAGCTCCTCGGCGACATCGTAGGCACGCTGCAGCAAGCCAAGGTCAGCGCTGGGATGGAGCTCCCGATGCACCGCCACCAGCGGTTCGAGCACCTGCTTGACCGAGCTGGATCGCTGCGCAGTGATCCGCCTGGCCAGGCGCGCCCGCACGCGACGCGTCGCCGAGGGCGCCTGGCCGGCACGCCTGCCGGAGGCATCCTGCGCCGGTGTCGAGGAACCCACTTCCTGGCTCACCCGCACCTCCTCGCGGCCTACGCGTCCTGTACCACCAGCGTAACGCCGGGCGGTTCGGGCGATGCGCGGCGGCCACCGACGGAGCCGAAGGACTCCTCGGGTACAGGATAGGTACCGAAGGGTCCCTTGGGCTCGCCGGCCTTCCGAGGAGGCGGTCAGCCGAAGGGTCCCTCGGGTACCGGATATGTATCGAAGGAGTTCCTTCGGCTCGCCGCCGGCTAGCGGCCGCGCTTGCCGGTGGGCTTGCCACCGGAGCGGCGGGAGGACTTGCCGGTGGGGGTCTTACCGCCCTTGGCACCCTTGGCGGCCTTGCCGCTCGGCTTACCCGCCGAAGCGCCACCTGAACCGCCACCCGAGCGGGTGCCCTTGGGGTTGCGGGCGGGAACGGCAGCCGCTGCCGCGTGTGCCTTCTCCTTGCGCAGCTCCGCGTCGAGGACCTCGTCGTCTCCGGTGTCCGGGGCGGCTGCCTCCCCGCCCTCGCCCGAGGCCTGCTGCGAGGCCGTGCGCCTGCCGAGGTTGCGACGGGAGCGCACCCGCGCCGCGTGCTCCTGGTACTCCGGGTCCCGCATCTTCAGGTCGACCAGCACCGGGACGGCGATGTAGATCGACGAGGCGGTCCCGACCGCGATCCCGATCGCCTGCACCAGTGCCAGGTCCTTGAGCGTGCCCGCACCCAGCAGGCCCGCACCGATCAGCAGCAGGCCAAGCACCGGCAGCAGCGAGGTCATCGAGGTGTTGATCGACCGCATCAGGGTCTGGTTGTTGGCGAGGTTGCAGGCCTCGCCGTAGGTCTGTCTGCTGAGGTTCAGCAGACCACGGGTGTTCTCCTTGACCTTGTCGAACACCACCACCGTGTCGTACAGCGAGTACCCGAGGATGGTCAGCAGGCCGATCACGGTCGCGGGCGTGACCTCGAAACCGACCATCGAGTACACGCCAGCGGTAACCGTCAGGTCGAAGGCCAGCGCCGCCAGCGCCGCGACCGCCATCCACTTCTCGAAGTACAGCGCGATGAAGACGCTGACCAGCACCAGGAACACCACCAGCGCGATGAGCGCCTGGTTGGTGATCTCGTCACCCCAGGAGGCGCTGATCGCGCTGTCGCTGATCGAGCCCTGGCTCGGCTGGCCGTCCACCCCGAGGGGCTGGAATTCCTCGAACAGCGCCCGCTTCACCTGGTCGGTCTCGGCGACCGTCAGGGTCTCCATGCGGATCTGCACGCTGGCGGCATCGCCGGTGCCGACCAGCTGGGTCGCCGACACCTCGGCATCGACCGCGTCCTCGACGACATCCCCCGCCTCATCGGGGTCGATCTCGCCAACCGCGCCGGTGGCGGGCATCTGCAGCTGGGTACCGCCGACGAACTCGATACCGGGGGTGAAGCCGCGGAAGACCATGCTGCCGATACAGATCAGCATGATGATGCCGCCGATGATGTACCAGTACTTGCGGGTCTCGATGAACTCGAAACCGCCGGTACCGAGGTAGATCTTGGCGATCTTGCCCTGCCGCGACGTGCCCGGACGTGCCGAGGGAGCAGCGCCGTTCGGGTCGTCGGACGTGCCGGTGGAAGTCGTCGAATCGTTCACGTCACGTTCCCTCCGCGGGCGCGATACCGCGCGCTCTGGATTCGCGCTGCCGCTGCGCGACCACGCCCAGATCCTGCACCCAGCCGAGCCCGGACAGCTTCCGGTTGTTCAGCACCTTCCAGTGCCCGGCGATCACCAACAACGGGTGGGTCACGAGGAACACCACGACGAGGTCCAGCACCGTGGTCAGGCCGATGGTGAAGGCGAAGCCCTTCACCTGGCCGACGGCGAGCAAGTACAGCACACCGGCGGCGATGAACACCACCGCGTCCGCGGACAGGATCGTTCGTCGTGCTCGCACCCAGGCACGGGGGACGGCGGAACGCACAGTTCTCCCCGTGCGTATCTCGTCCTTGAGCCGCTCGAAATAGACCACGAAGGAATCGGCCGTGACACCGATCGCGATGATCAACCCCGCCACCCCGGCGAGGTCCAGCGTGTAACCCATCCAGCGGCTGAGCAGCACGATCACCGGGTAGATCAGCGCGGCGGTCAACCCGAGGGAGGCGACCAGCAGCGCGCCGAGCAGCCGATAGTAGAGCAAGCTGTAGCCGATGACCAGCGCGAACCCGATCGCGCCCGCCAGCAGCCCCGCCTGCAGCGAGGCCAGGCCCAGCGTCGGCGACACGGTACGCGCGTCGGACTGCTCGAATGACAGCGGCAGCGCGCCGAACTCGAGGAAGTCGGCCAGCTCCTGCGCCTCGCGCTGGCCGAAGTTGCCCGTGATCCGGGTGTCACCACCGGGGATCGGCTCGTCCACCGACGGCGCGGAGACGACCTGGGTGTCCAGCACGAACGCGACCCGCTTCTGCTCCGGGTGCTGGGCGAACTCCGAGGTGATCTCCGCCCAGGTGCGGGTCCCCTCGCCGTCGAAACTGAGGTTGACCTGGAAGCCGGGACCGTCCTGCCGGATGCTGGAGCCGGCCTCATCGATCCGCTCCCCTTCCAGGATCACCGGTCCCAGCACGTATTTGCTCGGCGGGATGGCGTCCGGGTCGTCGAGGTCGGCGGGTTCCCGGTCCTGGCTACAGGCCACCAGCGGGAGCTCGGGATCGTCGTTGCCGCGTAGCGGGTCCGCCGCACTCGGCGAGCAGTCCAGCGCGTCGAGCGCTGCCTGGATCGCCTGCTGTGCCTCGGGGCCTTCCCCGCCGATGTCCGGGTTCTGCCTGACCTCCCTGGCTTCCAGGATCTCCTGGCGGGTCTCCTCGTCGATGAGCTCGTCCTGCTCGATCGCGGCTCCACCCGCGTCACCGTTGCCCCCGTTGCCGTTGTCGCCGGGGTCCTGCTCGCGGACCGCGTCGCCGCCGGTCGCGGGCCGCTCGCCGCCCCTGGTGGCTCCGCCGCCCTCCGCGGGTTCCTCCCCTTCCTCTTCGGGCTCCTCCGCGCCCTGCTGGGCATCCGATTCGGGATCCTCGGGCAGCTCCGCGCCCTCGTCCTCGACCGGCACCTGGGCGATGACCTCGCGGAACTGCAGTTTGGCCGTCTGTCCCAGCGTCCTGGCCTCTTCGCCTTCCTCACCGGGGACGGTGATCACGATGTTGCTGCCGTCCAGCACCACTTCGGTACCGGCGACGCCCATACCGTCGACGCGCTCGTTGATGACCTCGCGCGCCTGCTCGAGGCGCTCCCGCTCGGGTTCCTCACCGTCGGCGGTCCGCGCGGTCATGGTGACGGTGGTCCCGCCGCTGAGATCGATACCCAGCGTGGGACGAGCCTCCCGGTCACCGGTGAAGAACACCAGGCCGTACAGCACGACCATGATCAGCAGGAAGAACGCGAGATAGCGTCCTGGGCGTATGGTCCCGGCCGGTGGTGCCACGGGAGTCGGTCTCCTCGAAGAACTGGATGGCGGTCCTGATGGTCTGCCGCGTGCCGACCGGGGATCCGTCCTCGAATACTCGGATCAGCCGGACCGACACACGCGGCCTCACGGCGCGGCGTGACCATGCGGTGTGCAGGGTACCCCGCGCCGTGTGAACGTCACGTTTATGCCTTTTCCCCGAGCATAATCACCACGACCGCACCCTACCGAAGTAGGTATCCGGGTCGGCACCGGCAGACGCTGCCGCCGCGAGGCCGTGGGGTCGGAGGCCACACGGCGTGGCAGTGACGGCGTTTCGCCGCGCGGCCCGCCGTCGGGGATCAGGGCACCGCAGCGTTGCGGTGTGTTACTGCTTGCTGCTCGGCTCGGTGGACGTGGCGACCTCTTCGGCTTCGGACCGGTCCGCGTCCTGCTCCTCGAACTCGTCGTCGTCCTCGTCGTCCTCGTCGTCCTCGGCGTCCTCGGCGTCAACCGGCTCGATCTTCTTGGTCACCGCCTGGCGCAGCCACGTGGTCACCAGCCCGTCTGCGATCTCGAGATCGAGCGTCTCGTCGTCGCTGAGGTCGACCACCGTGGCGTAGAGACCGGTCGAGGTCATCACGCGGTCACCGACCTGCAGGCTGTTCTGCAGTTGCTGATGTTCCTGCATCTGCTTCTTCTGCCTGCGCACGCTGAGGAACAGCGGCAGCGCGAGCAGGAGCAGCAGCATCGGCAGGAATAGCGTTTCCATTCGGTCTCCCTATACGTTGCGGCAGTGCACAGGCACACTGACGACGCGACACGGTGCGCGTCACGGTGCCGACACATCCCAGTATCCAGCACCCGTCCAGGAGGGGAGTGTGCCAGCCACCCGTGGTCGCCCCGCCACCGGCCCGGCGTTGCCTCGACCGAACCTCAACCGAAGAGTGTCGGGCCCCGATCACGGCCGGGGCGTTCGGGAGGCACCTGCCCGAGGTGACGCCAGGCGAACTCGGTGGCGACCCGGCCCCGCGGGGTACGCGCCAGCATGCCCGCGCGCACCAGGTACGGCTCGCAGACCTCCTCCACGGTGGTCGACTCCTCACCGACGGCCACGGCCAGCGTGGAGATACCGACCGGGCCGCCCCCGAAAGACCGGACCAGCGCGGTCAGCACCGCCCGGTCCAGCCGGTCCAACCCGAGCTCGTCGACGTCGTATACCTCGAGCGCGGCGCGCGCGACCTCGCGAGTGACGTGGCCGTCGGCGCGGACCTCCGCATAATCCCTGACACGCCGTAGCAGCCGGTTCGCGATCCGCGGCGTGCCCCGCGAGCGGCGGGCGATCTCCGCGCCGCCGTCGCGGTCGAGGCTGACGCCGAGGATGGCGGCCGAGCGGCGCAACACGTCCTCGAGCTCCGGAGGCTCGTAGAACTCCATCTGGCCGGTGAAGCCGAACCTGTCACGCAGTGGACCGGTCAGCGCGCCGGTCCTCGTCGTGGCGCCCACCAGCGTGAACGGCGCGACCTCCAGCGGGATGCTGGTAGCGCCCGGCCCCTTGCCGACCACCACGTCCACCCGGAAGTCCTCCATGGCGAGGTAGAGCATCTCCTCGGCGGGGCGCGCGATGCGGTGGATCTCATCGATGAACAGCACATCGCCCTCGACGAGGTTCGACAGCATCGCAGCCAGGTCGCCTGCGCGTTCCAGCGCCGGCCCCGAGGTCACCCGGATGGCGCTGTTGAGCTCCGCGGCGATGATCATCGCCAGGCTGGTCTTGCCCAGCCCCGGCGGGCCGGACAGTAGCAGGTGATCCGGGGGTACGCCGCGCTTGCGCGCGCTTTCCAGCACGAGCTCGAGCTGCTCTCGCACCTTCGGCTGCCCCACGAACTCGGTGAGCCTGCTCGGCCGCAAGGTGGACTCCACCTCGCGATCGCCGCTGTCGGGCAGCGCGGACAGCGGCGAGGCCTCCTGCTCATCGGCCATACCGCCGCCCCTTCCCCGCTGCTCGCCACGGGTGACCGGTCATCGCTTCCGCCCCAGCGTGGACAGCGCCGCGCGCAGCACCGAGGACGTATCCGCAGCGGCACCGTCACCGCCTGTTGTCCCGGCGCCGTCACCGCCGTCGGCGCCGAGCACACCGTCGACCGCCTGCTCCGCTTGCTTCGCCCCGAAGCCCAGCGAGACCAGCGCTTCCACCACCTCGTCACGGACCCGGCCCGCGGGCGCGCTCTGCGCTGCCAGCCCACCCTGCTCGGGCTGCTCGCCGGGCGTGGCGGTGAGCTTGTCGCGCAGCTCGAGGCTCAGCCGCTCGGCGCCCTTCTTGCCGATGCCCGGCACCTTGGTGAGCAGTGCGACGTTGCCCTCCGACAGTGCCGAGCGCAAGGTCTCGGGTTCCAGCACCGCCAGCGCCGCCAGCGCGAGCCTCGGCCCGATACCGGACACGGTCTGCAGCATGGTGAACAGCTCGCGCGAGGCGAGGTCAGCGAAGCCGTAGAGCGTCAGCGAGTCCTCCCGCACCACCAGCGAGGTGTGCAGTTGTGCCTGCTCATTCACCCGCAGCGTGGCCAGCGTGGCCGGGGTGGCCTGCACCGCCATGCCGACCCCACCGACCTCGATGACCGCGTGGTCGAGCCCGATCGACAACACGGTTCCACGCACGGACGAGATCATGTCTTACGTCTCCCCTGGTTTCGCTGTGCCTGCTGCTGTGCTTGGCGCGCGGCGGCCACCCGCGCCTTGTGGGTGTTCGCCAGCTCCGCCGCCTGTCGCTCCGCCTTGGCGAGGCGTTCCCGCATCGGCGCCCGCCACAGGTGGCAGATCGCCAGCGCCAGCGCATCGGCGGCGTCCGCGGGCCGGGGCGCGTTCTCCAGCTTCAGCAACCGGGTGACCATGGCTGCCACCTGAGCCTTGTCCGCCGACCCAGAGCCGGAAACCGCTGCTTTGACCTCGCTGGGGGTGTGGAACACGACCGGCAGGTTGCGCCGCGACGCGCTGAGCGCGACCACCCCACCGGACTGGGCGGTCCCCATCACGGTACGGACGTTGTGCTGGCTGAACACCCGCTCGATCGCCACGGCATCCGGCCGGTAGGTATCCAGCCACTCGTCAACGGCGTCCGCGATCGTGACCAACCGGGTGGCCAGCTCCGCCCCGGAAGGGCTGCGCACCACGTCGACGGCCACGCAGCTCACCGAGCGCCCCTGGCCGCCGTCGACCACGCCGAGGCCGCACCGGGTCAGTCCCGGATCCACCCCGAGCACCCGCACTCTCACCTCCCGGCGCTATCAGCCGTGCACCACCCGCGACGAACACCCGTTCGAGCACCGAGCATACCCCGACCTGCCTCGACGTCCCGGCCGGGACGCGCCGCGGCGCGGGGCGATCGATCCCGTCAGTTCTCCGGGGTCCAGCTCTCGGGTCTGCCGGTGCGGGTGAGCACCGGCTGCCACTGGTCGAACCCGGCGGGAGCGTCGACGCTCCACGGCCAGTACCCGTCCGGGGTCGGCACGATGATCTGCACCGCAGGGAACGCGCCGTCCGGGTAGAGCACGTAGGCGCTGCCGAAGTACTGCGGGTAGTGCTGCTGCGAGACGTGCTCGAAGGTCAGCGGAACACCGTCGAAGAAGTCGCGGTACAGGACCCCGGGGAGGAACCGCTCGCCCATGGCCGCTCGGTCCACATAGGCGTCGAGGAGCACCGGCCCCATGCGGGGCGGCAGTCCGATCACGACGGCCTCGGGCACCCCGTGCTTCCACCACGCTCCCGCGGTGAAGCAGAAGCCGGGTTCCGCGTCCTCGGGCGCCACCGTCACGACGGCGTTTCCCCGGTGTTCGAGGTCTTCGAGAAGCCGGTCCCGCAAGCGGAGTTCGTCCTGGGAGAGGGCTGGCGTCGACACAGCGGCCATTCTGCAAGATCCGCCCGCTCGCGTATAGCCTGCCCACGGATCCGGTCCAGGATCGGCTACCCGACCTCGGCGAGCACGTCGTCGCTGACGTCGAAGTTGGCGTAGACGTTCTGCACGTCGTCGGCGTCCTCCAGCGCCTCGATCACCTTGAACACCTTCTTCGCGCCCTCGGCGTCCAGCGGCACGCTGACCGACGGGAGGAAGCTCTGCTCGGCCGATTCGTAGTCGTACCCCGCTTCCTGCAGCGCGGTCCGTACCGACACCAGGTCGCTCGGCTCAGACACGATCTCGAAGCTGTCGCCGAGGTCGTTGACCTCCTCGGCGCCCGCCTCGAGCACGGCCATCAGCACGTCGTCCTCGGTGAGCCCGTTCTTGCGCAGGATCACCACGCCCTTGCGGTTGAACAGGTAGGACACCGATCCCGCGTCGGCCAGCGAGCCGCCGTTCCGGGTCAGGGCGGTGCGCACCTCGCTGGCGGCGCGGTTCTTGTTGTCGGTCAGGCACTCGATCAGCACCGCGACGCCGTTCGGTGCGTAGCCCTCGTACATCAGCTGCTGCCAGTCGGCGCCGCCGCCTTCCTCGCCCGCGCCACGCCTGCGGGCACGCTCGATGTTGTCCGCGGGAACCGAGCTCTTCTTGGCCTTCTGGATGGCGTCGTACAGCGTGGGGTTGGCTTCCGGCTCGCCGCCACCGGTTCGCGCTGCGACCTCGATGTTCTTGATCAGCTTGGCGAACAGCTTGCCTCGCTTGGCGTCGAGGGCGGCCTTCTTGTGTTTCGTCGTCGCCCACTTGGAGTGGCCGCTCATCTCTCCTCCATCTACTCCACGTACGTACCTGCGCCCGCCGCGCCGGAATCGCCTGCCGGTTCGTGCGCAAGCGCGCCGTATCGGTTCACGGGCCAGTATCCCAGCCTCACCCGCCTGCTCAGCGCTCTCGTCAGTGCTCTCGAACGATCTCCATGAACAGCTGGTGCAGCCTGCGGTCACCGGTGAGCTCGGGGTGGAAGGCCGTCGCGAGTACCGATCCTTGCCTGGCCGCGACGATCCTACCCGCCGCCGGTCCAGCCGCCGGTGAGTCGGGAACCGTACCCAGCACCTCGACAGTGGGTTCGGCGGATTCGACCCAGGGGGCGCGGATGAACACCGCGTGCACCGGCCCGCCGTCGATACCCGCGATGTCGAGGTCCGCCTCGAAGGAATCCACCTGCCTGCCGAACGCGTTGCGACGGACGATCACGTCGAGGCCGCCGAGCTGGTGCTGGTCCGGCCTGCCGTCGAGCACCTTGCTCGCGAGCAGGATCATGCCTGCGCACGAGCCGTAAGCTGGCATGCCGCCCGCCAGCCGCTCCCGTAACGGTTCCAGCAGGTCGAATACCTCGAGCAAGCGGGACATGGTGGTGGACTCGCCACCGGGCAGGACCAGCCCGTCCACCTCGGCGAGCTCCGCTGCCCTGCGCACGGCGCTGACCCGCGCGCCACAGGACTCCAGCGCTCGCAGGTGCTCCCGCACATCGCCCTGTAGGGCGAGCACTCCGACATGGGGCTTCACCACCCGTACACCACCTACCTCTACACATGATCCCGCAGCTCAACCCTAGGGGGCCACCGTGCGCGTCGGGCTCGCGGGGCCGCCGGTCCGGCACGGCCGAGCGGGTGCCGGGATCACGGCACACCCAGCAGACGCAGCATCGACGTGGTACCCGCTGCGGCGAGTACCGCCACGAGGAACGGGGCTTTGAACCAGGCCAGCACGCCGCCGACCGCCACCCCGGCGGGGCGTGACCAGCCCGCGAAACCATCGCCCTCGGTCAGTGCCTGGGTGGCCACCAGCGCCACGAGCAGCACCACCGTCGCCAGCGTCACGCGATCGTCCAGCCAGGACGGGATCGCGAACCGCCCGCGCAGCGCGGGGCCCGCGCCGCGGAACGCGTAGGTGCCCAGCGCCAGTGCCGCCACGGCGACAAGGAACAGCGGCGTCGTGCTCATCGCGCCCCCGCCGCCGCGCGAGGCGTACCGCCCTCACGCCGCACCGGCACCACAAGCAACGCGACCAGCGCGAGCAACACCGGTATCCCGGCAGGCAGCATCGGCGTGACCGCCAGCGCGACCGCCGCGCCGAGGGCGCCGGCCCCACACGTGCGCCGGTCCCGCAGTGCCGGGGCCACCAGGGCCAGCAGCATGGCGGGAAACGCCGCGTCCAGTCCGAGCGCGCCGCTGTCGGTTACCGCGCTGGCCAGTACGACCCCGGCCACGACTCCGGCGTTCCACGTAGCGAACAGCGTGCTCCCCAGCAGCCAGTACGCCGCTCGCTTGCTGCGAGGGTCCGGCTGGGCCAGTGCGAATGCCACCGTCTCGTCCACCATGAGGTGCGTGCCGAGCGCGCGGCGCCACCCGGCACCGAGCACCGGCGCCACCGAGAAGCCGAACGGCAGGTGCCTTGCGTTGACCAGCAGTGCCGCGAGCAGCGCGCCTGCGAGGCCGCCTCCCGCGCTGAGGATGCCCACGAACACGAACTGCGAGGCGCCGGCGAACACCAGCACCGACAGCGTGACCGGCAGCCACCACGGCAGGCCCGCTCCCGAGGCGATCGCGCCGAACGACAGCCCCACCACGCCTGCGGCCGCCGCGATCAACCCGGCATCCCGGAGCGCGGCGCGATCGAGTGTTCGGTATAGCGAACGCATAGTATCGTGTGTAGAACATGACAGGAGTGTTCGTCAAGATGAACATCTAGTCCGACACACCGAACACGAGGCAGGCATGTCCGCAGCAACACCTCTCGACGTGATCGCGGCGTCGCTTCGCAGGGAACGGCAGCGGGCCGGGCTCTCGCTCAGCGAGCTCGCCAAACGCGCCGGTGTCGCCAAGTCCACGCTCTCCCAGTTGGAAGCCGGTTCCGGCAACCCGAGCGTGGAAACGCTGTGGGCACTCGGCGTCGCGCTCGACGTGCCGTTCTCCCGCCTGGTCGAACCGCCGGAACCGCGGGTACGGGTGCTGCGGGCGGGCGAGGCGCCCGGCGTGGCGTCCGAGCAGGCGAACTTCGTCGGGACGCTGCTGGCGTCCTGCCCGCCCGCGGCGCGGCGGGACATCTACACCATCACGCTGGAGCCGGGCACCGAGCGGCGCGCCGATCCCCACATCCCTGGCACGATCGAGCACCTCACCGTCGCCTCAGGACGGATCCGCACCGGACCCGCCGAGCGGCCGGTCGAGCTGGACGCGGGCGACTACGCGGCGTTCCCCGGCGACGTCGAGCACGTCTACGAGGCGTTACTACCGGGAAGCTGGGCGGTACTGGTGATGGAACACGTGTGAGATCCACCGCGATGTCGGTACCCACCGTTACGCTGACAGCCTGAGCGGGCACCGGCCCGCCCCACCGGCCCGCCGACGTGCCCGGTGAGCCGACAACGGTGACCACGCGGCGATCGAGCTCTACCCGGTGCCGTGAGCCCCGCCGGGCCGGGCCGCCGGGGCCTCCGTCACCAGCCCCGGCCTGCCAGCCGCTCGGCGTCGGTGACACTCTCGGCGTTAATGCCGACCATGGCCTCACCGAGACCGCGCGAAACCTTGGCGACAACGTCCGGGTCGTCGTGGAAGGTCGTGGCCTTGACGATCGCCTCCGCGCGCTGCAGCGGGTTGCCGGACTTGAAAATGCCGGAGCCGACGAACACGCCCTCCGCGCCGAGCTGCATCATCATCGCCGCGTCGGCAGGCGTGGCCACGCCCCCCGCGGTGAACAGCACGACGGGAAGCTTGCCGTTGGCGGCTACCTCGCGGACCAGCTCGTAGGGAGCCTGCAGCTCCTTGGCCGCCACGTAGAGCTCGTCCTCCGGCAACGACGACAGCCTGCGGATCTCGGCACGGATCTGCCGCATGTGGGTGGTGGCGTTGGAGACGTCGCCGGTGCCCGCTTCGCCCTTGGAACGGATCATCGCCGCGCCCTCGGTGATGCGACGCAACGCCTCGCCGAGGTTGGTGGCGCCGCACACGAACGGCACGGTGAACGCGAACTTGTCGATGTGGTTGGCGTAGTCGGCCGGGGTGAGGACCTCCGACTCGTCGATGTAGTCCACCCCGAGCGACTGCAGCACCTGGGCCTCGACGAAGTGCCCAATGCGTGCCTTGGCCATGACCGGGATCGACACGGCCTCGACGATGCCGTCGATCAGGTCGGGATCGCTCATCCGCGCGACTCCGCCCTGGACACGGATGTCCGCGGGCACTCGCTCGAGCGCCATCACGGCCACCGCCCCCGCGTCTTCGGCGATTCGTGCCTGCTCAGCGGTGACCACGTCCATGATCACCCCGCCTTTGAGCATCTCGGCCATGCCGCGCTTGACGCGAGCGGTGCCCGTTTGCGTGTTCGGGGTGTTGGTGGTCTGGTTCGAGCCGTCGACGGCGGTCAATGCACGTGCCTTTCTCTCATCGCGGATGCCACAACTCGCCCCGGATCCGGCCGCGTGAGCCACGAGACGGATGCCGTATCGCGGGGATGCCGGTCCCGCCGGGACACGGCCGGAGTACGCGGGGCGGGCGTACTGTTGCTCGCACGCCTGCACCGTTCATGGTACGGCCCGCGTGGACCGCTCGGGCAGTCCAGTGTGAGGCATTTCTAGCAGTCCACTTTGCGATCGGCCCCGGTCGGCGCTGGGCGCGATCGAGCGCCCTCGCCGTACGCGACGTCTGCGTGCGCGGCACCTTCGGATGGGTAGCGTGGTCGGTCGTCAGCCGGACCGGGACCCGGTCCGCCCTTCGGCCTCTTGCTCGACGCCGCGATTCGGTGTGTGATCGGCGACACACCCGTATATCTGGGCGCTCCGGAGGCATGCCATGGCGGACAAGCAAGCAAGGAACGGCCGCTCAGCGGCCCTGGCGGTCGATGATCCCCGTAAGGTGCGCAACGTGGTCCTGGTCGGGCCGTCCGGTTCGGGCAAGACCACGCTCGTTGAGGCGATCCTCGCGGCTACCGGTGCCGTGCCACGGGCGGGTTCGGTATCCGACGGGACGACCGTGTGCGATCACGATCCGGTCGCAGTGCGGCAGCAACGTTCGGTCGGGGTCTCTGTGGCCCCCACCACCTACGAGGGCATCAAGATCAATCTCATCGACACCCCGGGATACGCGGACTTCATCGGCGAGCTGCGTGCCGGGCTGCGCGCCGCGGACGCCGCACTGTTCGTCGTCTGTGCCGCGGACGGCGTCGACCCGGCCACGATCGCGCTGTGGCAGGAATGCGCCGCGGTGAACCTCCCCCGCGCCGTGGTGATCTCCCGGCTCGACCACCAGAGAGCCGATGTGATGGCCGAGATGCACGCGTGCCAGGAAGCGTTCGGGGCGGGCGTGGTACCGGTCTACCTGCCCGCCGACGGCGACGGGCCGGGGCTGATCAGGCTGATCACGCGGCGCTACGCCGACTACTCCGGTGGCTATCCCCCGACGATCAGCGAGCCGGGCGTGCACCAGGCGACCGCGGCCGGGTCGGCGGATCAGGCGCGGGACGAGCTGATCGAAGGCATCATCGGCGAGAGCGAGGACGAGTCGCTGATGGACCGGTACCTGGCGGGCGAGGACATCCCGGAAACCACGCTGATCGAGGATCTGGAGACCGCGGTCGCCAGGGGATCGTTCCACCCCGTGATCCCGGTGTGCGCGCACACCGGTGTCGGGCTGGCCGAGCTGTTGGAACTGATCACCCGCGGGTTCCCGTGCCCCGTCGAGCACGCCCTTCCGGAGGTCACCGCGCCTTCCGGGGAGCCGCACACACCGCTGCAGGCCGACCCGGACGGCCCGCTGGCCGCCGAGGTGGTGCACACCAGCGTCGACTCGTACGTCGGGCGGATCTCGCTGGTACGGGTGTTCTCCGGAACGCTGCGCCCCGACCGGACCGTGCACGTCTCCGGGCACGGTCTCGCCGATCGGGGTCACGCGGATCACGACGTGGACGAGCGGGTCGCCCACGTCTACTCGGCGCGTGGCACCGAGCTGAGCGAGGTGCCCTTCTGTGTGGCAGGCGATCTCTGCGCGCTCACCAAGATCGGATCGGCCGAGACCGGGGACACGGTGTCGGCTCCCTCGGACCCGTTGCTGATGCGGCCGTGGCCGATGCCGGAACCGCTGCTACCGATCGCGGTCACCGCGACCAAGCGCGGCGACGAGGACGCGCTTTCCCGCAACATGGCCCGGCTGGTCGCCAGCGATCCGACGCTGCGCCTGGAACGGAACCCCGAGACGAACCAGCTCGTGCTCTGGTGCATGGGTGAGGCGCATGCCGACGTGGCGCTCTCGCGCCTGCGGGCGGGTGACATCGAGGTGACCAGCGAGGAGGTCCGCATCCCGCTCCGCGAGACCTTCGCCGGGCCTGCCAAAGGGCATGGCAAGCACGTCAAGCAATCCGGTGGGCACGGCCAATACGCGGTGTGTTTCATCGAGGTGGAGCCGCTACCCCGCGGCTCGGGATTCGAGTTCGTCGACCGGATCGTCGGCGGGGTCATCCCCAACCAGTTCATCGGCAGCGTGGAGAAGGGCGTCCGGCACCAGATGAGCCTCGGCCTCGCCGACGGGTACCCGGTGGTCGACATCCGCGTGACGCTGGTGGACGGCAAGACGCACAGCGTGGACTCCTCCGACGCGGCTTTCCAGACCGCTGGGGCTCTCGCCCTGAAAGACGCGGCCGCCAACGGCGGCATCACGCTGCTCGAGCCGCTCGACGAGATCGAGGTGCGGGTGCTGGACGAGTACCTCGGAACCGTTCTCGGTGACCTGTCGGCGCGGCGCGGTCGCGTGCTCGGCACCGAGGCCGAGGCCGGAACCTCCACCGTGCGCGCGGACGTGCCCGCCACCGAGCTGTTGCGGTATGCCGTGGACCTGCGTTCGATGACCTCTGCAACGGCGTCTTTCACGCGGCGCTTCGCTCGTTACGAACCGCTCCCGCAGGGCGTCAAGGCGCGCGCCTGACCAAACCGGGCGTGGCAGCGGGCCCGGTGCCGTTTAGGGATCCGGTTCTGCGATCTCGAAGTACTCCGGCACCGGTGCGCTGCCTGCGAGCCGGAAGTAGCGCACCACGCGGTTGCGGCGAACGGCCACAGTGTCCCGGACGGCGTCGTTGTACACCCGCCGTGCGATGACCACGCGCTGCTCCGCGTCGCCGAGTTCGGCGGCCAGCACGGCGGGTAACCGATCGCGGTCGATCGCGGCGAGTAGCCGGGTGAGCTCGTTCTCGTGGATCTCCCGCTCGGCGGGCGTGGCGCGCTCCGCCCGGTCGGCGACCCGGCGCAGCCGGTCGGCCGCGTAGCCGTCGAGCGAGCTCGCCGCCACGGCTCGTGCGACGACGGCGCGCCGGTCCAGCGCCGACTGCAGGGCCGCCCAGCCAGCATCGGTGCGCACATGCAACCGGTTCAGCCGGGTGGCCGATGAGACCAGCATGCCGCCGACCACCAGCAGGGCAAGCAGCACACCGAGGAGAGTGAGCAGCAGCGCGGTGTCGATCACGGGTGCCGCTCCGGGAACGGCGCCGAGCGTTCCCCTGCCTCCCTGACCCGTCTCGGGTCAGCCGCGATCGCCGTCTCGTAGACCCGTATCACCTGCTCACACACGGTGGACCAGTCGTAGCGCAGCACGTGCCGCGAGGCCGCAGCCGCCAGTTCCGCGCGCCGACTCCCGTCTCGCAGCAACGAGCCCAGCG
Source organism: Haloechinothrix sp. LS1_15 (assembly GCF_033042135.1). Lineage (NCBI taxonomy): Bacteria > Bacillati > Actinomycetota > Actinomycetes > Pseudonocardiales > Pseudonocardiaceae > Haloechinothrix > Haloechinothrix sp. LS1_15. Next base: position 156,046 of record NZ_WBXM01000007.1, read on the forward strand.
CCTCGGCGAGCGCTGCCGCATCGCCGGGAGGCGCGAGCACGCCCGCCCGCCCGTCGTCGAGCACCCTGCGGAAGGAGTCCAGCGCGCTGGCGACCACGGGCGTACCCGCCGCCATCGCCTCGGTCAGGATCATCCCGAAGCTCTCACCACGGAGATTCGGGGCGCAGTAGACGTCGACGCTGCGCAACATGCGCGCCTTGGTGGCGTCGTCGACCCGGCCGAGCAGTTCCACGCGTTCGGCGACTCGCGCGTCCAACCCGCGGTACAGCTCGGCACTGTCGCCGTGGCCTGCCACCAGTAGTCGCAGGTCGTCGAACTCCTCGCTGAGCAGCCGCATCGCGTCGAGCAACACGCCCATCCCTTTGCGAGATTCACCGTACCGGCCCACGAAGCCGATGGTCAGGCCACGGCGCGGGTACCCGGGCAGGGGGCGCGCGCCTGCGAAGAAGGCCGTGTCGACCCCGTTGGGGATCTGCACCGCATCCCCGCCCAGGTGTTCCACCTGCACGCGGCGCGCCAGCGCCGAGACCGCGATCCGCGCGGTGATCTTCTCGAGCAGCGGGCGCAGCAGCGGCCCCAACCCGGCCAGCGTGCGTGAGCGGGGCGTGGAGGTGTGGAAGGTGGCGACGATGGGTCCGTCGGCGACGGCCAGCGCCAGGATCGACAGGCTGGGAGCGGTGGGCTCGTGCACGTGCAGCACGTCGAAGTCGTTGTCCCGCAGCCAGCGCCGCACCCTGGCGAAGGCGAGCGGGCCGAACTGCAACCGTGCCACCGAACCGTTGTACGGGATGCCCACAGAGCGGCCGGAGCCGTGAACGAAAGCCGGAAGCTCGTCCATGCCCTCCGCGGGCGCCAGCACCGAGATCTCGTGCCCCCGGTGCAGCAACGCCTTCGCCTGCTCAACGACGTGTCCCTGGACACCACCGGGGACGGCGAAGGAGTAGGGGCAGACGATTCCGATCTTCACGGCGGTCCCGGTTCTCCCACGTGCGGCTCGTCGAGGTCGGCACGCCCGGCGGTTTCCCGGCTGTGCCCTGCCGCCTGCTGGCCATCGCCGCCGTCGCCAGCGGCGACCTCCCTCCCGCCGACGGGCGGGATCGCGTCCGGGTCGTCGAGATCGGCGAGCCACAAGCGCTGGAGCATGTGCCAGTCCGCGGGATGAGCCGCGATGTCGCCCGCGAAGCAATCGGCGAGCAGCTGGGTCGCTGCCGCCACCTCGTCGCGGCTGTCCACCCGGATCCGTGGATGGACGCGAAAGCCCCACCCGCTGTCGGTGAACCACGAGCCCACCGGCAGCAGGGCGGCTCCGGTGTCGGCGGCGAGCCGGGCTGGCCCGCCCGGCATGCGGGTGCGTTCGCCGAAGAAGGTCACGTCGATTCCCGCTGCTGTCAGGTCACGGTCGGCGACCAGGCACACCACCCGGTTGGCCCGGAGCCGCTCGCGAAGCGTGCGGTACGAGGCGACACTGGCCAACGGCAGGATCTCGAAGCCAAGGGACTCGCGGAAACGCACGAACCGGCGGTACAGCGACTCCGGTCGCAACCGTTCGGCCACCGTGGTGAATCGCCCGACCCGGTTGGCCAGCCACAGGCCCGCGACATCCCAGTTACCACTGTGCGGCAGCGCCAGCACCGCACCACGCCCGTCGGCAAGGGCTGCGGTCAGGTTGTCCACACCGTCGATGCCCGCATCGACCTTCCGGCAGATCTCGTCCCGATCGACGGCGGGCAACCGGAAGATCTCCTGCCAGTACCGGCCGTACGAGCGCAGTGCCTTGCGGGTCAGCTCGTCCAGCTCGTTGGGACCCGCCTGTGGCACCACCCTGGCGAGGTTGCACCGCAGCTGCCGGGCTCGCGGCCCGGCGCGGCGGGCGGCGACATCGGCTCCCACCGCGAACAGCGTGTCCGCCACAGGGGACGGCAGCAGTCTGACCACACCCCAGCCGGTGGCATACGCGACGTCGCGCCCCATACCCCGCAACCATGCCAGCGTTGCGCTCACCGGGCAGCCTCCTGCGCCGATCGGCGTGCCGCCAGCATTCGCTGCACCAGCGTCACCGTGGATAGTCCCACCAGCAGCCACAACGAAACCTCGATCGCGTGTGGCACGCCCAGCCCTTGCAGTCCGGTACCCACCAGAGCGATGATCAGCCGTTCGGGCCGCTCGATCCAGCCACCTTCCGCCTGCAGCCCGCTCGCCTCGGCGCGGGCCTTGATGTAGGAGATGATCTGGGCGAGCACCAGCGCGATCAGTGCGGCCGCCGCGGCAGTGCGGTTGTCGGCGACCATGAAGCACCACCAGGCGATGGCGCCGAACAGCGCACCGTCAGCCAGCCGGTCGCCGGTGGCATCGAGCACCGCGCCGAACGCGGTGGGGCTCCCCTTCGCCCGTGCCATCGCCCCGTCCAGCACGTCGAGCATGGCGAAGAACCACACCACGAACGTCCCCGCCAGCAGCATGCCGGTGGGAAAGAACACCAGTGAGGCGGCGATCGCGCCTGCCGTGCCGATCAGCGTCATACCGTTCGGGGTCAACCCGGCACGCACCAGCGCGCGACCGATGGGATCGACGGCGCGTGACACGGAAGCGCGGGCGAAGACGTTCAACATCGGTTCAGGTCCCTCACATGTGCGCGCGTGCGGTCCGGCACGGTCTCGCGGTGGAGCGCCCAGGATCTCGCGCGGGTCGTCATTGCCACCCTACGGCGTCATCAGCCTAGCTGCTCGGGTGCGTATCACTGCCGATGACGGGCCGCGGGACCGCACCGGTTATCCGGCGGTCCCGCTGTACCGCTGTGGGGTGACGGGCCACCGTTACGAACGTCACGGAGCAGCGGCTGGTTCACCGGCGTGCGCTGTGACCGCGCTCATCACCTGCCCGCTCGGCCTGCTCGCCGGGCTCGTCACCTTCGGCCGCCTCCGCTTCGGCCGCCGCACAGGTGTCCGCGAGCCCGTCGGCGATGGTGCCCGCGATCTCGCCCAACTTGCGGACCTGCTCCTCGCTGAGCGCGTCGAACACCGCCTCGCGCACCGCCTCCACGTGATGCGGAGCGGCCGCCCGCAGCACCGTCATCCCCTCGTCCGACAGCGTCGCCAGCGCTCCTCGCTTATCCGTCGGGCAGCTGGTGCGCAACACCCATCCCTTGGCCTCCAGCTTGGTCACCGCATGCGAGAGCCTGCTGCGCGAGAACCGGGAGCGGCTGGCCAGCTCGCTCATCCGCAACGTGTGGTCCGGGGCTTCGGACAGCACCACGAGTACCTCGTAGTACGAGGCAGGCATCCCCGCGTCCTGCTGTGTCCGGCGCTCGATGTGCTCGGTGAGCATGCTGATGGCATCGAGCAGCCTGCGCCACACCCGCTGCTCGTCCTGGCTGAGCCAGCGAACTCCCTCATCCATGCCTTCATCCTACCCATGGTTGAGCTTTCAACGATATGACGTTACGATTTCGTTGAGACATCAATTATCGGGAACTCAAGGACGGCCGGTGACCTGGTGCCGGACAAGCACTGCCGCGCGGTTCACGCGGCGGCAAACGGTCACCAGACCAGTACCGAGCAGCCCCGGCTAGCCCCGACTACAAGGAGGACGTCGTCGTGACGACCACAGCCACCACACTGCCCACCGGCACCTGGACGATCGACCCGGTGCACTCCGAGGTCACTTTCAAGGTCCGCCACCTCGGCCTGGCACGCGTCCGGGGTGAGTTCCGCGTGTTCAGCGGGCAGATCGTCACCGGGCAGGACGTGACCGAGGCCTCGATCACCGCGGAGATCGACGTCTCGTCCATCGACACCGGCAACGAGCAACGCGATCAGCACGTCCGCTCGGATGATTTCTTCGACGTGAACAGCCACCCGACCATGACGTTCCGCTCCACCGGCGTCAGCCGCGACGGCGACGGCTACCGGATCGACGGGGAGCTCACCTGGCGCGGCTACACCGTTCCGGTGACCCTGAACACCGAGCTCCACGGGGTCGCTGCCAACCCAGCCAACGACGACGCCACAACCCTCGGGGCCTCGGCCGAAACCACGATCAATCGCCTCGACTTCGGCGTCGGCGAGCCCGGCAACGCCATGCTCAGCGAGAAGGTGGCCGTCACTCTCGAGATCGAGGCAGCGCTGCAGTCCTGAACAGCACCTACCTCTCCCCCGGTGGTGCGGGGCCACCGATGGCCCCGCACCACTCACGCATCGATGACCGCCAGCGTGAAACCGTCGTAGCCCTTGGCGCCGACCGTCTGCAATGTAGTGGCCGACAGTCGAGGCTCGTCGGCTATCAGCTCGTTCATCGCACGGATCCCGCTGACCGTGGCATCCTCTCTGCTGTCGTCGATCACCGCGCCCTCACGGACCACGTTGTCGACCACGATCACCGTCCCCTGGCGCCCCAGCCGCAACGACCACGAGACGTAATCAGGATTGCTCGGCTTGTCCGCGTCGATGAACACGAGATCGAACGGTTGCTCCCCGGCCGCTTCCATCTGGGCCAACAGGTCGAGCGCGCGCCCGACACGCACGTCGACCCTGGGTCCCATCCCCGCGGCCACGATGTTGGACTCGGCCACCGCGGCATGTTTGGCATCCATCTCGAGGGTGACCAACGTGCCGTCCGCGGGCAACGCGCGCGCCAACCAGATGGTGCTGTACCCGCCGAGCGTGCCGATCTCCAGGATCCGCCGCGCCCCCTTGATCCGTGCCAGCAGCTGCAGGAACTTCCCCTGCGCCGCCGACACGCTGATCGCGGGCAGACCCGCGTCCTGGCACGCCTGGAGCACGCTGTCCAGGACCTCGTCCCTCCCGATCAGCACCTCGTCCAGGTATCGATCGACCTCGACCCACGGTGTAGTGCTCACAGCGCCCGACGCTACACCGACTTCCACGCGTCCGCGAGCAGCGTGCGGGTCTCGGCGAGCAGCTCGGGCAGCACCTTCGTGTGGCCGATGACCGGCATGAAGTTGGAGTCCCCTCCCCAGCGGGGAACGAGGTGTTGATGCAGGTGCGCGGCGATGCCCGCACCGGCGATCACTCCCTGGTTCATCCCAATGTTGAAGCCGTGGGCGCCAGACACCGAGCGGATCACCCGCATCGCCCGCTGGGTAAACTCCGCCAGCTCCAGCGTCTCCGCCTCGGTGAGCTCGGTGTAGTCGGCGACGTGCCGGTACGGTACGACCATGAGGTGCCCCGGGTTGTAGGGGTACAGGTTGAGTACGGCGTACACTTGCACACCCCGTGCGATGATCAGCGCGTCGGCATCATCCTGCTCGACGAGCCTGCAGAACGGGCACCCCTGCGGCTGATCGTCCTCCGGCTTGTTCTCACCCTTGATATAGGCCAGCCGGTGCGGGGTCCACAGGCGCTGGAGGGCATCATCGATGCCGACACCGTCCTGCTCAACGAGTTCGGACTCGTCCGTCACCGCGCAACCGCCTCGATACGTCGTCTCGGGGTACGTGTCACCACTGGCACCGGTGAGGGTATCGGGCTCGCCGCATCCACGGTCGACCCGTACCGGTTAGCTGATCATTCCTGCTGACCCGGCACCCTGCCGACCACCGGCGCGAAAGCCTCCGCCGTCGGGGTGGTGTTCGCACGCCGCTCCACCCATTCGGTGATCGCGTGGATCGCGGTCGCGACCGGCACCCCGTTCAGCTGGCTGCCGTCCCGGAAACGGAACGACACCGCACCAGCCGCCACGTCCTGACCACCCGCCAGCAGCAGGAACGGGATCTTGTCCGTGGTGTGGTTCCGGATCTTCTTCTGCATCCGGTCGTCGCCGGTGTCCACCTCGGCACGGATGCCGTGCGCCCGCAACGTCTTGCGCACGTCCAGCAGGTGTGGGGTGTGCTCGTCCGCGATGGGAATACCCATCACCTGCACCGGCGCCAGCCATGCCGGGAACGCGCCCGCGTAGTGCTCGGTGAGCACCCCGAAGAACCGCTCAATGGAGCCGAACAGCGCCCGGTGGATCATGACCGGCTGGCTGCGGGAGCCGTCCGCGGCGGTGTACTGCAGCCCGAAACGTTTCGGCTGCTGGAAGTCCACCTGGATCGTGGACATCTGCCAGGTACGGCCGATGGCGTCGGTGGCCTGCACCGAGATCTTGGGGCCGTAATAGGCGGCCCCGCCGGGATCCGGCACCAGCTCGAGGCCCGAGGACTCGGCCGCATCGCGCAACGCCCGGGTGGCCTCCTCCCACTCGGCAGGTTCGCCGATGAACTTCGGGGAGTCGTCGCGGGTCGACAGTTCGAGGTAGAAGTTGTCCAGGCCGAACTCGCGCAGCAGATCGAGCACGAAGGTCAGCAGGTTCCGCAGCTCGTCCTGCATCTGCTCGGGCGCGCAGTAGATGTGCGCGTCATCCTGGGTCATGCCCCGCACGCGGGTCAGCCCGTGCACTACCCCCGATTTCTCGTAGCGGTACACCGAACCGAACTCGAACATGCGCAGCGGCAACTCGCGGTACGAGCGACCACGCGAACGGAAGATCAGATTGTGCATCGGGCAGTTCATCGCCTTGAGGTAGTAGTTCACCCCTTCCAGCTCCATCGGGGGGAACATGCCTTCGGCGAAGGACTGCAGGTGTCCGGACGTCTCGAACAGGTCCGACTTGGTGATGTGCGGCGAGTAGACGAACTCGTACCCCGCTTCCTCGTGCTTGCGCCGCGAGTAATCCTCCATCACCCGGCGCACCACCCCGCCCTTGGGATGGAACACCGCCAGCCCGGAGCCGATCTCCTCGGGAAAGCTGAACAGGTCGAGCTCGGCACCCAGCTTCCGGTGATCACGCCGCTCGGCCTCAGCCAGCATCTCCAGGTGAGCGTCCAACGCCTCCTGTGACTCCCAGGCGGTGCCGTAGATGCGCTGCAGCTGGGCGTTGCTGTCGTCACCACGCCAGTACGCAGCCGCGACCCTGGTCAGCCGGAAGGCCGGGATGTGCTTGGTGGTCGGCACGTGCGGGCCGCGACACAGATCTCCCCAGGCCACCTCGCCGCTGCGCGGGTCGATGTTGTCGTAGATGGTCAGCTCACCACCGCCGACCTCCATCACTTCGGAGGTGTCCACCTCGCCCTTGTCGTCGACCAGCTCGAGCTTGAACGGTTCATCCGCCAGCTCCCGCTTGGCCTCCTCACGCGACGGCAGCACCCTGCGGGAGAAGCGTTGCGAGGACTTGATGATCTGCTTCATGCGCTTCTCCAGCGCACGCAGGTCCTCGGGGGTGAACGGGGTGTCTACCGCGAAGTCGTAGTAGAAGCCGTCCCGCACCGGCGGACCGACCCCGAGCTTGGCTTCGGGGAACTGCTCCTGCACCGCCTGGGCGAGCACGTGGGCGCAGGAGTGCCGGATCACGCTCCTGCCGTCCTCGGTGTTCGCCGCCACCGGCTCCACCTCGGTGTCGACCTCCGGAACCCACGACAGGTCCCGTAGTGATCCCTCGGTGTCGCGCACCACTACCACCGCGTCGGGACCCTTGCCGGGAAGGCCTGCCTCACGTATCGCCGCGCCTGCGCTGCTGCCTGCCGGTACGGTGATGCGCGGCGGAGCCGCGGGCTCGGACAACGTGCTCACGATGTTGGCTCCCTGCGAGAACGGGGACACGACGTTGGCTGCGCGCGCAAGAGCGGGCGGCAGCCGATTTTACCTGCGGTGTTCCGGTACTACGGTGCGGGCTTGCGCACCAGCCGATCGGGTGGTCGACTCCCGTACATCGCAACCGTCCCGCCCGCTCGCGCGTCGTTGCTCAGAGAGTCCCCGAGGCGGGGTGGCATCAGGAGGTGCGTGTGATTTCGGGACGGCCACAGCGACGTACGCGTGCCGTGCTCGGCGCCCTCGGCGCGGCAATGCTGGCGTGCTCCTTGGCGAGCGCACCACCGGCAACCGCGCTCACCGGTGAGCACTCGCCGGCGTGGGCCCCGGCCAGCGACGAGCACGGGGACAACGGGGACAACGGAGAGGGTGAGGAGAGCGAGGAGCACCTCACCCCTGCCGACGTGGAATGGCACGACACCACGTTCACCGTGCCCCCCGTCGGCGACTGCCCCGAGCAGGAGGTCGCCTTCCACTCCGGCTACGGCGAGGTCGACGAGTACGTCTACAGCTTCGCCTTCGGCACCGTCATCCAGCACGCGGACGTCACCGGCAACGGCCACCAGGACACATTGATCATCATGGACTGCGGCAAGAGGACCGCGCATACCTATACCGGGGTGGTCGCGATGGCCACGGAGCAGGACGAGGTGCGCCCCCTCGGCACCGTGGTCGACCCCGAACACTGGACCCACCTGCCCGCCGATGTCGCGGTCTGGCACGGCGACATCACGGTGACCATGACCGACCTGGTCACCCGCGAGGTGTGGACCCAGTACCACCGCTGGGACGTCGACGACGCCGAGTTCGTGCGCGTGGACGCGTAGCGGGTGAGCCGAAGGGGTCCTCCGGTACACATGCTGTACCCGAGGGGCCCTTCGGCTCGCCCACCCGGCTCGCCCCACGGGCCGGCTCACACCGGTTCGTGCTGCCGGGTGGCCAGAGCCAGCCTGCGCGCGCGCCACACCGCATAGCACCCGCCGAGCGCCATCGCCCACGGCACAGCTGCGACGCCCAGCCCAGCCAGTAGCAGGGCGCCTGCCAGCAGCAGTCCGGCGAGCGAGTCGGCGAGCCGGGCGGCGAACACCGCCCGTGACCGCCGTCTCGCCACGACCTCCGTGATGTACGGCAGGCCTGCCGCCCACACCGCCAGGTAGGCCACCCACCCGAACACGATCCACCGATCGACCGGCTCACCGGTCAGCAGCCTCCCCAGCGGATCGGCCAGCAGGGCAAGCACCACCCCGATCCCGACCGTGGCTGGCAGCAGCAACCGCAGCGCGCGGCCCGTCAACGCTCCCGAGCGGGCCGCTCCCTCGCGCTCGGCGACGGAGAACCCGGCGAGCAGGTAACTACCCGCACCGTTGATCATCACTTGCAACGGGGCGACCACCAGCCGCGCCGCTTCGAGCATGCCCACCGCGGTCAGCGAAAGCAGGTTCGCCACAAGCACCCGCGCTCCCAGCAGGGCGGCCGGCCGCAGCGTGGCCTGCGCTGAGCGCCATGCGGCAAACGACGCGAGCTCGCGCATACCCCCGAAGCCGGGACGCAGTCGCCGCCATTCGTACCGTGGCAGCCACAGCAGACCGGAGACCAGGCATGCCAGGGCACCGGCTGCCATCGCGAGGAACAGCGCGTGCAGGCTGATGCCCGGACCCCAGAGGTGGAACGCCACCAGCGTCGTCAGCGTGACCACCAGGTACACGGTGTCGAGGGCGACAAGCTTGCCGAACTCGAGCCTGGCGATCAACAACCGGCGCGCCGACTCCTTCAGCAGCCAGGCCACCACCATCACCGCGTACAACGCCGCCAGCGATCCGTCTCCAGCCCGCACCACGAGGGCAGCGCCGATGGCCACGGCGGCGCACAGCAGCATGGCGCTCAGCGCGCTGGTCACCAGGGCCGAGCGGATCCGAGGCTCGTGTCGCTCCAGTACCGCGAGACTGTCGCCGACGTAGCCGGTGTACAGCGCCACAGCACTGACCAACAAGGCGAGAAACAGCGAGAACGCCCCGAACTCCGCCAGACCGAGCGCGTGCGCCGCGATCACCTGCAACAGCAAGCTCGTTCCCGCGGTCAGCGCCTGGGCCACAACCGGGGCGGCCAGCTTCGACGTGATACGTCGCAGCCACGTCAACGACGGACCACCCGCCATGTCACCGCCGTCCGTTACGCGTGACGGGAGCGGCGAAGGTGAACACGTAGCCCGCGATGGATGCGCCGATCATCTCCAGCTGCCCGCGCAGCCGCAGCAGCTCGTCGTCCGAGGTGCCGTACCGCACGGTGACCACCACTCTGTCCGCTTCCCGCAGCAGCGGCGTGGACTCGGGCTCCACATCGGGGGCCGAGCAATCGATCAGCACGAGGTCGTACCCGGACCGCAGCTGCTCGCCGATGGTGCGCAGCTGGCTGGCACGGAACACCTCGGCGGCGCCCTCGGCGAATTGCCCGGCGGGCACCGCCCAGTACCCCATGCCGTAGCCGAGGTTCACCGGGCGCATCACACCGCGGAGATCGCTCAACCCCGCGGCCAGGTCGGTGAGGCCGCCGTGCTCTGGGCCGTCGATGAGCAGGGCCGCGGACAGCCCGCGGGTCCGCAGCGCGGCGTCGATCACCAGTACCCGCATGCCCGCGCGCGCGGCCGCACCCGCCAGTTGCAGCGACGTGGTCGTACTGCCGCTGGTGGGCAACCCCGTGACCGCGACGATACCGCGCGGCACCGCTTGCTGCACGCTGGCCAGGATCAACCGGTAGGGCTTGGCAGGCTGCTGTTTGGGGTCGGTCAGCGTGAACGCCACCTCGGGCCCCAGCCGCTCGATCTCGCCGAGCACTGGCTCGTCCACCAGCGCCGCGAAGCTGCTCGGGTCGTGCAGCCGCCGGTCACGATCGGCGCGTACCCACGCGACGGCGGTCGCCACAATGAGACCGAGCACCAGCCCGATCCCGCCGTCCCTGGCGAGCGTGGCAACCAGCGTGGTCTCTTCGGGCTGGGTCGCCTGCACGAAAGCGACCCCGTCACCGATCTCGTCGCTGGCCAGCCGCAGCTCGGTCGCCTGACGGTCGAGCTCGCTCAACGTCTCCGCCGCTGCCGAGGTGTTGGCCTCCACACGGCTGCCCGCCTGCCCGTCGGGCAGCGACTCCTCCACCGCCTGCCTGCGCTCGGCGAGGGTCTCCAGCGCACCGTCGACCCGTTCGGCAAGCTCCTGCCCCGCCACCGACCGGTACGCGTCGATGACCGCTTCTGCCAACTCCATCGCCTCGTCGGTGTTGGCCCCGTCGACCTCGAGGACGATGGATTCGCCCGCATCCGATTCCCGCGCGCTGACCTCCCGGCGGAGCTCACGTAGCGGGCGGTGCCGTTCGAGATCCTCCTGAGCGAGGCTGAGCACGCGATCGGAGGTCATCAACAGCGCGCGCTGGTTGACGTAACGGCTGAAGGCGGCCTCGCTGGAGGTATCGACGCCGATCAGGCCGGATTCGTCGGGCGGCTGGAGCACCACCCGCGCCTCCACCGTGCTTGATCCCCCAACGACCAGCGCCACCGCGAGGCTGACCGCCACGATGCAGGCCACGATGCCCGCCGAGCTCCACCGGTACCGCCACAGCGAGTCGAACACCCGCGGTGTCGTCTGGTCTTCCATCCTGTGTACTCCGAACGGCCGAGCCTGGGCATACCGGACCTATTGGTAGTTTCCGTCACATACAGTCGCATATTGAGTAGCTGTAACGAATTTTCCTGCTTCCGCGACATCGTAGGCGACGGGACCTAGTCTCGTGCAGGGAAATCGGGGGATCCGCCCTGCGACCCTGGCACCGCAGTAGTGCGATGTCCACGAGCCGTGACCGGAACCCTGCGTGGGGGGACGTTGACAGATCCGAACAGACCGAGTTTTTCCGACGCGCTCAAAAGCGTCCGAAGTGTACAGAAAACTACGAAGGGGGCTCCGGGTTACTCACGTTTCGTCAACCGGAAGGCCGGTGCGGTACTCGCTGCTCTGACCTACGTGTGGGGGTGGACGCCGAACCGCGTCACCGCGGTCAGCGCGCTGTTCACCTTCGGCGGCATCGGCCTCATCGCCACGCTCGAGCCCACACCGCTGCTCGGCGTGGCGATCACGCTCGCCCTGGTCCTCGGGTACGCGCTGGACGCGGCCGACGGCCAGCTCGCCCGACTGCGCGGGGGCGGCACTGCCGAGGGTGAGTGGCTCGATCACGTCGTCGACAGCATCAAGATCTCCGCGTTGCACATCGCGGTACTGATCGCGGTCTACCGGCATTTCGACGTCGCCCCCGAATACCTGCTGATCCCCCTCGGTTTCCACCTGGTGGCCGCGGTGCTGTTCTTCACCATGATCCTCAACGACCAGCTCCGCAGACGGCACGCGGATCGGGCCCCGCAGGCGGGCAGCACGTCTGTTCGCCGCTCGATTCTCGTCGCCCCCACCGATTACGGTGTTCTCTGCTTGCTCTTCCTCGCGTTCGGGTTCGGTCAGGCTTTCCTGGTGGGCTACGCGGCGCTGTTCGCCGCCAACGCCACCTTCCTGGCGATGGCGCTGGTGAAGTGGCGTGGCGAGATCGCCGAGCTGACCCCGCCGGTGACCCGGCCCGCCCAGTCCCAGCACTCTCCGTCGGAAGATCCAGCATCATGACTGTAATCGGCTATGCTCCCGGGGCATACGACATGTTCCACATCGGCCACTTGAACCTGCTCCGGCACGCCAGTGCCCACTGCGACCGCCTGGTGGCCGGGGTGGTCACCGATGAGGCGGTGGAGCTCGCCAAGGGACGGCGGCCGGTCGTCCCGCTCGCCGAACGTATCGAAATCGTGCGCAGTGTCCGCTACGTGGACGACGCGGTGGCCGATCCGCACGTGGACAAGTTCGCCTCCTGGCAACGGTACGGGTTCGATGTCCTGTTCAAGGGCGACGACTGGCGCGGCACCACCGAAGGGGACAGGCTGGAGATCGTGCTCGAACAGGTCGGCGCGCGCGTGGTCTACTTCCCCTACACGGTGCACACCTCCAGCACCGCCCTGCGCACCTTCATCACCACGGCCAACCGCAGGTACGAGACCGGGAGCTGACCATGTCACGGTCCACCGCGAGCGCGCGCGCCGGGCATGTCAGGTACACGGCCGTCGCGGTTGCCTCACTGCTGTTCGCGGCACTGACTCCCACCGCACTCGCCGGTTGCTTGTCCGACTCCTCACGGAGCGGGATCGCGCTGCGACCCGCGAACGCCGAGGCGATACTGCCGCCTGAACCTCCGGAGATCCTCGAACCCGCGCTCGAACGTCCCGAGCCTCCGGTGCCTCCCAGCGAACCCGACATCCCCGAGGACGCGATGGTGGTCGCTACCTCAGGCGACGACGACGCGGCAGGCACGCGTGAAGCGCCGTTGCGGACGCTGGCCGAGGCGATCGACCGCGCCGAGAAGGACGCGACCATCGTGCTGCGGGAAGGCGTCTATCGCGAGTCGGTCGGGATGATCCGCACCAGCGTGACCATCCAGTCCTACCCCGGTGAGGAGGTCTGGTTCCGGGGGAGCACGGTGGTGGACGACTGGTCGGCAGGCCCAGGGTACTGGGAGCACACCGACTGGGTCCCGGACTTCTGCCGTGACTGCTTCATTCCCGAGATCATCGACGACGAGCGCCCCCTGGCGGGCCGGCCGGACATGGTGTTCGTCGACGGCGAGCCGCTCGGCCAGGTAGCCGACCGAGACGAGCTCGAACCCGGCACGTTCCTGGTGGACACCGACGCGCCCGCGGTGCTCATCGGCGACGATCCGTCCGAGGCCACCGTCGAGGTCGCCACCCACGACCACCTGCTGCAGTTCGACGGCGACGAGGCCGCTGGCAGCATCATCGAGGGTATCGGCGTCGAGCATTACGCGAGCAGGCAGGATTACGGCACGCGCTCGGCCATGGTGGTGGTCAACGCACCGGATGTCACCATCACCGGGAGCACCTTCGCCTGGTCGGCCTCGACGGGCCTGGCGGTCTTCCAGCCAGGAGCCACCGTCGCAGGCAACCACCTTCGCGACAACGGGCTCGTCGGCCTGCTTGCCAACCGCGCTGACGGCCTCACCGTCGCGGGCAACACCATCACCGGCAACAACGCGCGGCACTTCACGCTCACCGGCGAGGCTATCGGCGCGGCGGGCAGTAAGGTCACCAGGACCGACGGTGTCCACGTGGCGGGCAATATCTTCGCAGGCAACCACGCCACAGGGTGGTGGTGCGACCTGGGCTGCACCGACGCCACAGTGGTGGGTAACCAGTCCACAGACAACCTCAGGCACGGCTTCTACTACGAGGTTTCCTCGCAAGCGCTGATCGGTGGCAACGTCTCGGCGAACAACGGCGGGGAAGGGCTCAAGATCTCCAGTTCGGACGGTGTCGAGGTCTACCACAACACCTTCACAGGCAACGACCTCACGCTCGGGATCTACAACGACCCGCGCGATCCCGAGTTCGATCCGCACAGCGACGAGCTCGGCCTGACGTGGCTGACGTCCGACACGGTCCTGGTGAACAACGTCTTCGCCCAGGACAACACGGAACGGCCGGTGATCCACTCCGCCGACGGCAAGGACGAGCAGCAGGGCAACCCACCGTTCGTCAGCCGTGCGAACGGCAACGTCTACCTCTACGAGGCCACGGCGAACCGGCAGCCACTGGTGAGGCTGGCGCTCGGCGACGGGCGTATCGCCGAGTTCGCTTCGCTGGCCGAGCTGCGCGGCAACACCTCCTTCGAGGGCAGCGGCGCGGCCGGTGAGCTGCCTGCTTCCCCGTTCACCGCTGCCGATCAGGGCGACTACACGCTCCGCGAAGGCATCGTTGACCGCGTCTCGCCTGCGAACATACCGGCGAGGATCGCCGAGAGGATCGGGATCGAGCCCGGCAGCCCGCCCGGCGCCTCATCTCCCTGACAGGAGCTGGCACGCGGCATCTCACGGCCCTTCGCCCACCGTCGGCGAGCCGGTCCCGGTGGCGGCGACCGTGGGCGGAGGGCCGGCAACCGTTACAGCGACGACCGCGGGGAGTTGAGCACCTCGCCATCGGCGTCGATGACGCGGATCCAGTACGTCCCGGACCGCACCTCGCGGTCGACGTACCGCTCCTGCGGGCGATCCCACGGTCGCGATTCGATGGTGACCTCGTGGATGGGCTCGTCGGTGCCGTCCCGCATGACCTGGTAGGTCATCGCTCCCTGCTGCGCGTTCCACGTCGTGTTCCAGCGGATCACCGGCGAGCCGAGGATCGGGAACGTACGGCTCAGCCGCGGAGCCGGGAACGGGAACTGTGGGCCATTGTTGACCGCGTCCGGCATCCCGCGTGCGGCGAACCGGGTCAGCGACTGCTGCTGTTGGCTGTCACGGGAATGCGTGTTGACCCCGGTGAACTCCCCGCCGACGACGACGTAATCACCGTCGGTGTCGATCGCCCATGTGCCCTGCCGGAAGTAGCTGTCCTCCGGGCCGCTGTTGGTGTTCGGGAACCACGGCAGGAACTCGGGTACGGGATCGCCCCGGTTCACGTGGTTGCGATCGCGTTCGGCTTCGCCCCGGGCGTCGGTCGTCTGCGCCAGCAGCCGGAAATAGCGGAAGTCGGCGCCGCGTTCCGGGATAGCCCCGCTGGCCGTGCAGTCGTGCGCGTGCGACACGCTGTACAGCACGCCGTCGGCGACGGCGGCATCGAAGCTGTCGCCGTAACAACCGTCCCACCAGTGCGCTTCACCGGTGACGATGTCGGCGGCCATGCGTCCCTCGAAACGCTCGCTACCGCTGCCGAAGTCGTAGGCGCTGAGCCAGGCAGTGCCGGAACCGTCGGTGACGATGTCGGTGATGACCTCTCCCCCGCCGGGAACCTCGGCCTCCCACGGCACGCTGTCGCCCGCTCCGACGTCGACCGCGGCCATGCCCTGCCTGCTCTCGCCGTTGACTTCGCTGAACCGGCCGCCGAGCAGCACCCTGTCCAGCTCGGGCGCGGCGAGCACCGACCACACTTCCCGGTTCACCGCCGGTGCCCAGTCCAGCACCTCGCCGTCGCGGTCGGCAGCGGCCAACCGCCAGCGGTCCTCGCCGCCCACCGTGGTGAAGTTCCCGCCGAAGTAGACACCTTCACCGGTCACCGACAGGCTACGGACGCGCGCGTTGGGAGCAGGATCGAAATCCGTCAGCTCGCCCGCGGTGATGTCGAACTCCGCGATGCGGGATCGCCACTGCCCGTCGATGCGGTCGAAGTCCCCCGCGACGTACAGCGACCCACCCGACGGGTCGGCCTCGAGGTCGAACACCGAGTCACAGACCCACCGATCCTCACCGGTCTCGGTGCACCAGGCCGCGAGCGAACCGTCCGATGAACTGAACTCCGAGCCGGTGACTTCCGGCGCCCAGTCCAGCAGCTCCCCGGTGTGCAGGTCGAACGCCAGAAGGTTGTGTCGCTCGACCTCGCCGGGGCCGCCCGGTGCCTCGCCGTACGGGCGAGCGGTGTCGAAGCGCCCGCCCGCGAACACCGTGTCACCGACGATCGTGATCGCGAAGACCGTGCCGTCGGTCTGCGGCGCGGGTAACGCCCCCGCGGTGACCGGTTCCGGTAATTCCGCCTCGTCAGCACCCGATGTCCCCGGAGCGAGCGTCGATGCAGCCAGCATCACGCCGGTCAACACAGCGACCGGTCGAACGAATCGTGGCATGAAACCTTCCTCACTGCTTACCTGTCCGCCGCTGGCGGGCCCTGAAGTCCGTCGGCGCGCGCACCCGGGCGCGCCTCACCGCCGCGCGCGCGAGCCGTCTGCCAAGCGCTCGGCGAGCTCCGCGTAGGCGCTCGCGACCTGGTCCCAGTCGTAGTGTTTGAGCTCGACACGCTGGGCCCGGCCGCGCGCGAGGGTCTGCTCGAGCTCGGCCTCGGCCGTCGTGCACAGTTCCGCCAGTTCCGTGGCGGATCCGAAGTACCGGCCCCACTGGCCCAGTACTTCGCGATTGAATCCGACGTCGAACGCCAACGTGGCCGTGCCCGCTCCCATGGCCCGCAGCAACGACGGGTTCGTCCCGCCGACCGAGTGGCCGTGGATGTAGGTCAGGGCGTTGGCGTACAGCTCGTCGAGTAGTTCCTGGTCCCACACCGCGCCGAGCAGCCGCACACCCTCGTGACCTGCGGCCATCCGCTCGATGCTCGCGGTGTAGTCCCCGGCATACGGGGCGGTACCCACCACGACGAGCGGGTAGCGTGCGGTGCTGGCCAGATAGCCCTCGACCGCGAGATGGACATGGTTCTCCGGCTCGAACCGCGCCACAACGAGGTGGTATCGGCCGGACCGCAGACCGAGGCCCGCCAAGCGAGACGATCCAACGTCGCGCAGGATCGGCGCACCGTACGGGATGTAGTCGCTGGGCGCGGAGAAGCGCTCCCGATAGTAGTCCTGGATCCCCCTCGCGTCGGCGATCAACGCGTCGGACCAGCGCACCGCGATCCGCTCGGCGAGCCGGTAGTAGCGCTGCCCCGTTTTGCCCCACTTGGCACGCCGCCATTCCAGGCCGTCGACGTGGGTGGCCACCGGGACACCGCGCGCGCGAAGGAGCGGGAGCAACGGTGCGTTGGCCGCGTTGAACACGAAGGCCGCATCGGGTGTGGCACGCGCGGCACCGTGGAGCATGGACACCGCCGTGTGGCTCGGCGTCTCCAGCACCTTGTGCCGCACGGCTGGCAGGTGTACCAGCCGCATCCCCCGGTAGCTGTCGGGATCGGCACGCGCGTCGGCGCAGGCACGCGTGCGCCTGCAGTACACCGTGACCTCGTGGCCGAGGGTGACCAGCCTGCTGCCCACTTCCTCCACGCAAGTTTCGAAGCCCCCGTAGCGCGCCGGAACGCCACGCGTGCCGATCAGGGATATCCGCATCGATGTCATGTATAGGGCACGCTCGCGCCCGGAACAGGCGTAATGGTGACATCCGGTTCAGAACGGACAGGGAAATGGACACTATGGAGTACCGTAGAGAGCTGAACAGCATACGTCTATAGTGCAAACGGAGTATCCCGTGCGAACCGTGCGCGGATGGTTCCCGGCGACGAGGCTGAACGTACCGGCACGCCCTGTGCACTCTCACATCGCACGGTAAGCTGCGGTGTGTCCACCAGCGCCCACGGCCGTATCCACCACGTCACGACCGGCATCCTGGAACGGGCCGAATGCGGCGTACGGGGAACGTGAGCATGACCATTCGACGAGAAGCCGGGATGACAGGCGGTGCGGGTGGCGCGAGCCCGCAACAGGCGGTACGCCCCGCGCACCCGTGGTGGCCCACGCTGTGCGTGCTCTCGGTGATCATCGTCAGCGAGTTCCAGTTCCGAATGCGCGGCTACCAGGAGTCGCTCTCCGGCAGCCCGGACCTGTTCGTGCTGCTCGAGGTCGCGACCTACGGAGGGGTCGCGCTGTTCCTGTTCCTGCGGTTCCGCCCCCGCCCACGTATCGTGCCGCCGCCCGCGGGCCTGTCCTGCTACCTGCTCGGTTACGGCTTCGGCTGCGTCTTGATCCTGTCCGCTGCCTACTCGCCGTTTCCGATGCTGGCGATGGTGCGGGCGGGGCAGGTCGTCGTCGTGCTGGCGCTGTTCGCCGCCATCGCCCGCTACGCCGATCGCGGTGCCCTGCACCGGGTGGCGCACGCCTATTGCGCTTTGATGGCTGCGGCCGTGGTGTTCGGCATCCTCGTCCCGTTTCCGCGTGAGACCCAGCCCGACCGGTTCAGCTGGTTGTACGTGCATCCGGTGCAGGCGGGCGAGATGCTGGCGACCGCCGTCACCGTGCTGTCGGCCTACCTGTTCACGCTGCGGCTGGAACGCCCTGGCCCTCGGTGGCCGTTATGGGCCTACCTGCTGTGTCTCGGGCTGTGCGCGGGCGGGTTGCTCGCGACCCAGACCAGGGGGGCGGTTTTCGGCGCCGCCGTAGGCGCGACGTTCGTGCTGTGGACACGGCACCGCGGCAGCCGCAAAGTCGACGTCGCCGCGGTGTCCACTCTCGTCCTGATGCTGATCGCGTTGACCAGCTGGTCGACGGTGACCGACTTCTTCGCCCGTGGCGAGTCCGCCGAGCGGCTGGCCAGCCTCAACTCGCGCACCGACCTGTGGGCACTGGCAATGGAACAGATGGCCCAGTACCCGCTGTACGGCTCGGGACTGGCCGCTTCTCGCGGTGTCTTCCTCGACAGCATGGGACTCGGCGGGGGGCATAACGCGCTGGTGAACCTGCTCGTCGACAACGGCATCCTGGGAGCGGCCGCTTGGCTGGGTCTGCTCGCGGTGATCGGTGTGGCCGCTACGCGGCTGGCCGGTCGAGCAGAGGTCAGCCGGGTGGACGGCATTCTCGTGCTGTCGGTACTGGCAGGCATGGTGGCGAACTCGGTGTTCACCGAGGAGCTCGGCACCCCGGCCAACGCGGCGTTCACCTGGTTGTACGTACTGCTCGCGTGGGTGCTGGTCGCTGGGGTGCGACGTGGTGAGCCAGCGGGCACCCGAGCGATCCGGGAGGGGCGGTGACCACAGGAGTGCGACGCGTTCTCATGGCGCACCCGTCGGCCGAGCTGTACGGCTCCGACAGGATGTTCGCCGAGTCGGTGGCCGCGCTCGCCGAACGGGGCTGGCGGGTCGTGGTCGCGCTGCCGGACGACGGCCCGCTCGTCGCGGCGGTTTCCGAGTATGCCGAGGTCGTGCGGTGCGCCACACCGGTTCTGCGCAAGGCGGCACTGCGCCCGGTGGGGATGGCGCGCCTGGCAGCCGAAGCAGTCCGGGCTACGGGGCCCGCATCACGCCTGTTGCGACGGTTGCGCCCGGATCTCGTCTACGTCAACACCGTCACCGTTCCGCAGTGGATCGCCCTGGCGCGGCTGCACCGCGTCCCGGTACTCACCCACGTCCACGAGGCCGAGGACGACGTACCCGGCCCGGTGCGCGCGGCCCTGTCGGCACCGCTGCTCGCCGCGAACGCGGTGGTGGTCAACAGCGAGGCCGCCCGCCGCTCGATCACACGGCCGTTCCCGAGACTCGCCCGGCGCAGCAGGCTGGTGTACAACGGTGTCGCCAGTCCCACCGGGCCGGCCGAGCTGCCGGAGGCCGCACCTTCACCGGTGCGCCTGGTCCTCGTCGGCCGGTTGTCACCCCGCAAAGGCACCGACATCGCGGTCGCCGCAGTGGAGCGGCTGTGCCGGGACGGTCTCGACGTGACCCTGGACCTGGTGGGATCGGTCTTTCCCGGCTACGAATGGTACCAGCGGCAGCTCGAGGAACAGATCCGCGACGCAGGGCTCGACGGCCGGGTACGGCTGCACGGCTTCACCGCGGATGTCGGGCGCGCCTATGCCTGCGCCGATCTCGCCCTCGTGCCCTCCCGGGTGGAACCGTTCGGCAACACCGCCGTGGAGGCCCAGCTGGCGGGCCTGCCCGTGATCGTCTCCGACGCCCAAGGGCTTCCGGAGACAGTGGACGGCGGCGCCCACGGCACCGTAGTGCCCCGGGACGATCCCGCCGCGCTGGCAGGCGCGGTGCGCGAGGCGGTCGCCTGCTGGCAGGCCACCAGGCGGCGGGCGGTCGAGGCCGCGCTGCTCGCTCGCGAGCGGTTCGCGCCGGAGCGCTACCGTCACGAGCTCGCCGGGGTAGCTGCCGAGCTCGCCGACCGGTAGCGACGGGCAAGCGGTCACCCCTGCCTCAGTAGGCTCCCTTACCCAGCAGCACCGCGCGGGCGGTTTTCCACAGGATGGCCAGGTCCAGCGTGAGCGACCAGTCGTCGACGTAGCGCAGGTCCAACCGCACACTCTCCTCCCATGACAGGTCGCTACGTCCGCTGACCTGCCACAGCCCGGTCATGCCCGGTTTGACCAGCAACCGCCGCCCCACGACCGGCCCGTAGCTCGCCGTCTCCTCCGGCAGCGGCGGGCGTGGCCCGACCAGCGACATGCTCCCGCCGAGGACGTTGAACAGCTGCGGGAGCTCGTCCAGCGAGAACCGGCGCAACAACCTACCGACGCGGGTGACCCGCGGATCGGCCCGCAGCTTGAACAGCGGGCCGTTCGTCCCAGCCGTCGAGGCGAGCGCCGCGCGCTCGACGTCAGCCCCGACCCGCATGGTGCGGAACTTCCACATCGAGAACGTGTGACCGTCGCGCTTGACCCTGCGCTGCCGGTAGAAGACCGGGCCATGGTCGTCGAATTTGATCGCCAACGCTATGCCCAGCATCAGCGGGGCCGCCATCAGCAGCACCGCCCCCGCAGCCACCTTGTCGACGATGTCCTTGACCCAGCGTCCCGCCCCGGTGAAGGCGGGCTGGGTCACGCGCAGCATCGGCAGACCCAGGATGCCGGTGACGTCCAGCCGGGGTCCGCCGACCTCCATCAGCGTCGGTGCGATGGCCAGTTCCGCCGAGGTCCCTTCCAGGTGCCAAGCCAGGTGCTGCAGACGTTCGGGCGTCCAATACCCGGCGGGTGTCACCGCGACGACCCGGTAACCGCCTCGGCGGACCTGCTCGGTCAGCGTGTCGTAACCGCCGATGACCGGAACGCCGTCGATCTCCCCGACGAGCCCGTCGGGATCGTCGGTGGCGATGCAGGCCGCCTCGACCCGCCAGCCGACGTGCGGGCGTTCGCGGGTGCGCTCGATGAGGTCCCGCACGCTGTCCGCGCTGCCCGCGGCCAACACCGGCAGCAGGCACGTCCCCGAGTGACGCGCCCGGTGCAGCAGCTGCCGGAGGGCGTAGCGGCAGCACAGCACCAGCAGGCCAAGGGCGGGCACGGCGACGAACACCCAGGCCCGCACATCCATGCCCGGCAGCGCTGTGCCGAGCAACGCGAGCATCACCCCGGACATACAGGTGGCGGAGAGCACGGCCCGGTACTCGTCCGCGCCCTGCCCGAGGAGCGACGCGTGCCAGGCGCGCCGCGCGGGCAATGCCGCCAGCAACACGAGCGCTGTCACCACCGCCAGCCACGGGTGGTGGATCGCCCAGCCCCCGGACAGCGCCAAGGCCGCGAACGTACCCGCGCCAGCGAGTACCAGGAGCACGTCGCAGCAGACCACCGCGGCGCGGTAGCGCCGTTCCCAGTCAAGGACCGGGCCCTTGCCGCGCCTGCTGCCGTGCGCGAGCCGCTCCCCTCCCACGCCGTCCGGGGTTGCCGGAAGCGTGGGAGGTGCCAGCGTCGTGGCCGGTGACCTCGTGCCGGTGAATGTGCTCGTCGTCAGCGTCCCCCAGCGGTCCCGCACACAGCCTCCCTCAGTCGAGTGAGCTGACACGACACAGGCCAACCCCAGTCACACTGCTGGGTGATCATTGGCGACACCTGTCGTGTGAAGCGAGCCCCGACTGCCACCCGAATAGGGGGCTTTCTCGCACTTTCAGGTCATTCTTAGCGTAGAGTTCGACTGCTATCAACCAGAAATTCGGTTTTGTCGCACGAGTGGCCCAGTAGGTGTCGAAGGTCACGAGCATCGGCTGGGGCTCGTGGGAGCCGGCAGGCGGTTCCGGCCGGGATGTCGCGCGCACTAGCCGCCTGCCTCGTCGTGGTCGACCATCAGCGGGACCGGCGCGAGTTCAACCGGGCGGCCTGGCGAGTCAGGTGGTCGCGCTCAGCGAGGTTGGGGGCCTGCTGGCTGCCTCGGCGTAGGGTCGGGCCGCCACTACCGGGTCTCCGTCGCCCTCGCGGAAGGTGCGCCGCCACAGTGGCGCGGCGGGGGCGGTGAGGCGTGCAGCGCCGCGAGCGTCGCCAGACCGGCACCCGGCCCGTCGGCCTCGTCGACGGCCACCGCGCCGTTGAGCCGGACAACCGGATTGCCAGTCAGGCACGTGAGCCGGGAGCTCTTCCGGTGTCCCCACTGACCGGTGCTGACCGCTCGTTGCCTCACCAGTGTCCGGACATGACGAAACGCCAGGCTGCTGACCTGGCGTTTCGTGATGGTGCGCGATGCTGGGATTGAACCAGCGACCTCTACCGTGTCAAGGTAGCGCTCTCCCACTGAGCTAATCGCGCGAGGCGGAGGCGGGAATCGAACCCGCGTACAGGGCTTTGCAGGCCCTTGCCTGAACCACTCGGCCACTCCGCCGGGTGAAACGGCCTCACCGTAGAGGCTATCGCAGGAATGGAGCCCGAGTGGCGGTAGGGCTCCAGCCGAGCGGACGACGGGATTCGAACCCGCGACCCACACCTTGGCAAGGTGTTGCGCTACCAGCTGCGCTACGTCCGCATCGCCCTCAGTCGACCCCCACGGCCTCCCTGACGGCGCAGCAAAAACTCTATCCGACGCAAGATCGGCTTCGACAACCGGGGGTGGTTCCGAGAATCACGCCCGGTCGTTCGGCATCAACCGGGTCAGCGCCTCGTCGACGTCGACCCACAGGTGCTCGTTACCCGGCAGCACCACGTCGTAGGTCCGGTCGAGGAAGTCGGCGAGCTCTTGCGCGGAGGCTTCGAACACCGCGTGCCCCGAGGGAGAGTTGAGCTCCACGAGCACGCACTCCGGATCCTCCAACGAGGGCTGGATTCGTACGTCCCCGTTACCCGATTCGGCGAGCAAGCCGTCGGCCACCAGATCGCGGGCGAAGACCCACTCGACCCAACCGGCACGGCCGGTTCGGAACGCGGCCACCACCGCGTACGGGTCGCGGGTGTCATACCGCAGCTCAACCTTGACCGGAACAGCGGGCGTCTGCGGTGCCAGCAGGTCGAACACCGCAGTCGAGCGAAGCGTTACGTGGTCGTTGCGCATCGTCCTATCCTTCTCGCTCCCTCCCCGGCACCGTCTCCGGGCCGAGATACACCGGTGAGACGGCGGCGGCCGTCGGTTAGCTCGCAGTTTTCACCCGAATCACCCGATCGAGTACCCAGCGACGCTGATGCTACTGGGTACATACTGCGCCGTGAAACCTCCTCACAACAGCAATGTCCCGCGATTGCCGTACGCGAGATGGATCACTCATCGCAGCGCTGTCACTGTGAGCAGGCGTTAACCCGCTGCGTATCGGCCCCGGCGCTGTTCGTGATCACCGGAATGGACCCGTCTCAATGGGGCATCGAGGGCTGCGGTACAGTACATACCGCACGCCGAGATGGCACAGCGCGATTAGCTCAGCGGGAGAGCGCTTCGTTCACACCGAAGAGGTCGCTGGTTCGAACCCAGCATCGCGCACCACCGTCGCACCATCCCCCACGCCCACCAGCCCGGTGATAGTGGCTACGGATCGATCACGGGAGCAGCGTGCCGGTAGCCGGATCCCCTCCCTTGCCCCGTTCCGTGCCCTGGGTGACCCTGCTGGTCATCGCGATCGGTGGCGCCATGGGGTCTGTAGCCCGGTACGGCCTCGCAGTCGCGCTGCCCCATGATTCCGGGGATTTTGCCGTCTCGACGCTCCTGGCCAACGTCGCCGGTTGCGTGGTGATCGGGCTGCTCATGGCCGCGATCACCGAGGCGACCCGCCCTCACCGGTTGTTGCGCCCGTTCCTCGGTATCGGCGTGCTGGGCGGCTTCACCACCTACTCCACCTACGTGATCGACGTCACCGACGCCGTGTCGGCCGGGGCGACCGCCGTCGCGACGCTGTACGCGCTCGGTACCGTACTCGGCTGCCTCGCGGCCGTGATCGCCGGTCTCGCCTGCGGCAGGGTTCTGCTGCGGCGGCAGGCACGTCGCGGTGCGCGCGAGCGCGCCACGAGGCATCATGGCGCGTCATGAGGTTGCCCACCGAAGCCATGCGCCTGACGATCCACATCGGAGAAGACGACACGTGGCAGCACAAGCCGCTGTACCACGAGGTCGTGCGCCGGGCGCACCTCGCGGGTCTGTCGGGTGCCTCGGTGTTCCGGGGGATCGAGGGGTACGGCGCTGGCTCGCTGATCCACACCAGCCGGTTCCTGTCGATGTCCTCTGGGCTGCCCATGATGATCGTGATCATCGACACGGAGGACCGCCTGCGTGGCTTCCTTCCCGAACTGGAGGATCTGGTCAGCGAGGGGTTGCTCACGCTAGAGCGCGTCGAGGTCCTGCGGCAACCCGGCCACGGGCCCGGGGGGAGGGAGGGGTGATGAGCACGGTGTTGCTCGTCGCCGCGGGCGGAGCCGCCGGAGCCGTACTGCGCTACCTGATCGACCGGGGTATCCAGCAGCGGGGCGACGGCACGTTCCCGTGGGGAACGCTGGCGGTGAACGTGCTCGGCTGCCTGGTGGCCGCGTTCATCGCCGGGATCGTCGCGGGCGGGGCGAGCGCCCCGGCGCTGTACGCTCTCGTGGTCGTCGGCCTGTGCGGTTCGCTGACGACCTTCTCCACGTTCGGATACGAGACCGTCCACCTGTTCGCAGACAGGGCACGGCTGCGCGCACTGGCCAATGTGGTCGCGACACTGATCGCGGGATTCCTCGCCGTAGCCACGGGTCTCGCCGTGGCTACCCTGTTCTGACGCGGCGGCCCGGCGAGCTCGCCGCGCGCTCATCCAACCGGATCGGGCAGTTCCCGCCGCAACCAGTCCAGCTGCAGGCGCAGTAACTGCTCGGCCACGCCCTCGTCCTGTGGCGTCATGTGAGTGGTTGCCACCAGCGGTAGGAAGGTGTGCTGCTTGCCAGCCGCGAGCAGTGCCGCCGACAGGCGCAACGCGTGCGCGACGAACACGTTGTCGTCGGCGAGGCCGTGCACGATCAGCAGCGGGCGCCGCAGCCCGGCGGCGTCGCCGAGCAGCGAGTTGTCCCGGTAACTGCCGGGCTCGGCCTCCGGGTGGCCGAGGTAGCGCTCGGTGTAGTGAGTGTCGTACAGCGACCAGTCGACCACCGGCGCTCCGGCGATCGCGGCGTGGAACACGTCGGGCCTGCGCAGCACCGCCAAGGCCGCCAGGTAGCCACCGTAGGACCAGCCCCGGATAGCCACCCTGCCGGTGTCCAGCTCGGGGTGGCGTTGCGCCAGCTCGTGCAACGCATCCACCTGGTCGTCCAGGGTCACCTCGGCAAGGCTGCGAGAAACCGCCTTCTCCCACACCGGGCCACGTCCCGGGGTGCCCCTGCCATCGGTGATCACCACGGCGAAGCCCTGGTCGGCGAACCACTGGGGCGACAGGAAGGCGTTGCGGGTGGACAGCACGCGCTGGGCGTGGGGTCCGCCGTAAGGATCCAGCAGCACCGGAAGCCGGCCCTGGTCCGGGTGGTAGCCGGTCGGAAACAGCACCGCCGAACGCAGCTCGTGACGCCCGGTGGTGTGCAACTGCGGCTTCGGCTCGACCCCGGGCTCGGCGGGGTGGGAGGCGACCGGGACTCTGGTGCCGTCGCCGCGCAGCACGGTCACGACCGGGCCGCTGCGGTGCGGCGACCACGAGGTCAGCACGGTCACCGCACTCGCACCGGCCCCGGAGTGCATCCCGTCGTCAGTGGACAACCGCCGCACGCTGCCACGCTCGGTCCGGTACACATGGATCTGCGTGGGGTCGGCCTCGGAGGCGGTAAACAGCACCTCGGCATCCACGGCCAGCACCGACCGCACCTGCGTGCCGGGGTCGGTCACCGGTTTGCCGTCGATCATCAGCCGGTAGGCGCCGTCGGCGACGCCAATGCGCACCAGCCGCCCGTCGGTGGTCCACGCGGGAACCCCGCCTGCGAGCTCTACCCAGTCCGGGTCGGTGTCGCGGTGCAGCAGCGTCGTCGTGCCGTCGGTGGTGTCCACTGTAAGCACGTCAAGCATGCGCTGGTCCCGCGTCTGCACGGTCACCAGCGGCGGCCCACCCGCCGACCAGTGCACCGAGGCCAGATACTCCCAGCCGTCGCCCGCGTCGACGGGGATGCGGGTGCCGTCCAGCCCGATCAACGCCAGCGAAACCGCGACGTTGGTCGCGCCCGCGGCAGGGTAGGCCACACTGCGCGCCCCGGCGTCGGGATGGGCGGGATCGGCGATCGTCCAGCGCGGCACCCCGGAGCTGTCACTGCGTTGCACCAGCAGCCACGCCCCGTCCTGGGACCACCAGTAGCCGCGCGACCTGCCCATCTCCTCGGCCGCGATGAACTCGGCGACCCCCCAGGAAATCTCGGGATCCTCCTCTGCGACCAGCTCGGTGTCCTCCCCGGTGGCCAGCTCGATCACCCGGAGCGTGCCGGAGCACGCGTAGGCCACATGCGTGCCCTGTGGGTTCGGACGCGGGTCGACGATCGCGCCACGGTCCGGCCGGGCCCGCTCGGTCACCTCCCCGGTGGCGATCTCTACCGTGTACAGCCTGCCCGCCAGGGTGAACGCGGCGACCGTACACCGCTGGTCCACCGCGTAGCCGACCACGCCGCCACCGGTCTCCCTGCTGCGTTCCCGGCGCGCACGCTCCTCCTCCGGAAGCTCCTCCTCGTCACCGGCGTGCAGCCGCGCGGCGTCGACGAGCCGATGCTCCTGCCCGGTGGCGGTCTCCAGCGACCACAGGTCCTGCCGTTTGCTCTCACCGTGCTCGCTGCGCAGGAACAGCACCCGCGACCCGTCGCTTGCCACCCGGAACTCACGCGGGATTCCCAGCGTGAAACGTTGCGTGCGCGCCAGCTTGCGAGCGAACGACACATCCTCGGGCACCGGGCTTACCCCTTCCTACGCGCTCGGCGGTGGAGACGATCATGCCGGGACAGGCTACCGCGCGGGCCGCGTGCGCCGAGGTAAAGGAGCGCCCACGCCAGGACCGCCACGCCGAACGCGGTAGTGGAACACCCGGACACAACGATCGATCGCATGTGTTGCGATATTGCGCAACGAATTACCGTACTGAGCAACGCCTAGTGGCTGATCAGCACACGATCCTGCGCTTATGCTGTCGATATGACGGTTACCGCGAACGCTGTCCCGACCACGGACCACTACATCGCCCTCGACGAGCACTGGTCCACGCACAACTACCACCCGCTGCCGGTGGTACTCGCCAACGGCGAAGGTGCGTGGGTCACCGATGTGGACGGCAACCGCTACCTCGACTTCCTGGCCGGGTACTCCGCGTTGAATTTCGGGCACCGCCACCCCGATCTGGTTGCGGCGACCACCGCGCAGCTGGATCGGATCACGCTGACCTCGCGGGCCTTCCACCACGACCAGTTCGGCGCGTTCTGCAGGGAGCTGGCCGAGCTCACCGACACCGAGATGGTGCTGCCCATGAACTCGGGCGCCGAGGCCGTCGAGTCGGCGTTGAAGGTGGCACGCAAGTGGGCCTACCAGGTCAAAGGGATGCCGGACGGCACGGCCGAGATCATCACCGCGAGCGGCAACTTCCACGGCCGCACCACCACCATCGTCTCGTTCTCCGACGACCCCGAGGCCCGCGCGGACTACGGGCCGTACACCCCGGGGTTCGTCACGGTGCCCTACGGCGACGCCGAGGCGGTGGCCCGAGCCATCACCGATCGCACCGCCGCCGTGCTGGTCGAGCCCGTGCAGGGCGAGGCGGGCGTGATCGTGCCGCCCGCCGGCTACCTCACTGAGCTCCGGCGGCTCTGCGACGAGCACAACGTGCTGCTGATCGCCGACGAGGTCCAGTCCGGGCTCGCGCGCACCGGCACGGTGCTGGCCTGCGAACACTTCGGCGTACGGCCGGATCTCGTCACCCTCGGCAAGGCACTCGGCGGCGGGATCCTTCCGGTCTCGGCGGTAGTGGGCAGCCGCGACGTGCTCGGGCTACTGCGCCCCGGTGAGCACGGCTCCACCTTCGGTGGCAACCCGCTGGCCTGCGCGGTCGGGCGTACCGTGGTCGGGATGCTGGCCACCGGCGAGTACCAGGAGCGCGCCCGCACCCTCGGCGCCCGGCTGCACGGCAGGCTCGACGAGCTCGTCGGGAACGGCGTCGACGCGGTGCGTGGTCTCGGCCTGTGGGCGGGCGTCGACCTCTCCCCAGGCGGCCCGACCGGCCGTCAGGCGGCCAAGGCGCTGATGGAGCGCGGCGTGCTGTGCAAGGAGACCCACGGCAGCACGTTGCGCCTCGCCCCGCCCCTGGTGATCAGCACAGCGGATCTGGACCGGGGCCTGGACGCGGTCGTCGAGGTCATCGGCCGCTGAGGGCGGCGTCGAGCGAGTGCCCCCACGCCAGCCCGCCAGCGGCGACGGCTCCGCGTTCCGACAGTCGTCGACGACCTGGCACGAAACGCATCGCTAACGTCCTGGCTCGGCTGGCGTTCGACGGTGTGCTGACCATCGACGACGCCGTTGACACCTGGCGCGACCTGCACGCGCTTCAAGTGCAGTTACACGCGTTCACGATGCTGGTCGATGGTCCGGAGATCGCGGCCGTGACCGCGGGCGCCGCGCCCTGAGGCGAACTAACCGGCAACCGTGCCGTGCTCGCGGGCGAGGGCGGTGAGCCGGCTCAGCGCTCGTAAGTACTTCTTCCGGTAGCCGCCGCGCAGCATGTCCTCGCCGAACAGCTCGGACAGCGGTTTCCCGGAGGCGAGCACGGGGATCGCCCGGTCGTACAGCCGATCGACGAACGACACCAGCCGCAGCGCCACGCTCTGGTCCGGCACCGCGGCCACGCCGCGCAGGTGTACCGCCGATACCCCGTCGAGCAGCCTGCCGTACCGCGAGGGGTGCAGCAGGGCCAGGTGCTCGCACAGCCCGCCGAAGTCGTCCACCGTGGCGCCGTGGCACGCCGCGGCCGAAACCGTCAGCTCGTCGTCACCGACCGGAACCGGCGGGTCCACGGTGTCGCGGTGCCGGTAGTCCGGCCCGTCGACCCGGACGACGTCGAAGTGCGCCGAGAGCGCCTGGATCTCGCGGAGGAAGTCCTCGGCGGCGAACCGGCCCTCCCCCAGCTTGTCCGGCAGCGTGTTGGAGGTCGCGGCCACATGCACCCCGGCGGCCATCAGCTCCCGCAGCAGCCTCGTCACCAGCATGGTGTCGCCCGGGTCGTCCAGCTCGAACTCATCGATGGCCACCAGCCGGTGGTCGGCGAGTCGGGACACCGCCTCGGTGAAGCCAAGTACCCCGACCAGGTGGGTCAGCTCGACGAAGGTGCAGTACGCCTTCGGACCTGGCACCTCGTGCCACAGCGAGGCCAACAGGTGGGTCTTGCCGACGCCGAACCCGCCGTCGAAGTACAGCCCACGGGTCGCGGCCCCGGCATCCTTCGCTGCCTTGGTGCCGGGCACCAGCCTGCGCCATCCCCTGGCCCGGGCCCGCCCGGTGCGTTCGCCCACCAGGCTCGCGAACGCCGTTCCCTGCTCGACGGCCTGCTGCTGCGTGGGCTCGTCCGGGTTGGGGATGTAGGTCCCGAACCGGACGTCGTCGAAGCGTGGCGGCGGGACCAGCGCCGCGACCAGATCGTCAGCACCGACCTCGGGCCACCGGTCGACCAGCCTGCCCGCCGGTGCGATCTGCGGGCTGACCGGCGTGTCGGGACCTCCTGGCATGGACCCGAGGCTAGCTGCTCACCCCTGTGATGGGATGGGGTGCGTGGATCACCTGTGGCCAAGGACACCGCACGTGAGCGCCGAGGGATCGCTGGACGACGCCGCGCTCGAAACGCTCTATGCCTACCCCGAGAACTTGGCGTGCCCGTGGGTGCAGGCGAACTTCATCGCCTCGGCCGACGGCGCGGCCAGCGTCGCGGGCGCCTCAGTCGGCCTGTCCCACCCTGCCGACCGCCGGATCTTCGCGCTCGGCAGGGACCTGGCCGATGTGGTGCTGGCTGGCGCGGGCACGGTGGTCTCCGAGAACTACGGCGGGGTCAAGCCCACGACGCGTCGTCTCGAACGCCGACGGCGGCACGGGCTGGCCGAGGTGCCCCCGGTCGCGGTGGTCAGCAGCAGCTGCGCGATCCCGGCCGGAGCGCGGGTGCTCACCGACACGACGGTGCCACCCATCGTGCTGACCAGCGAGGCCGCGCCTGCCGAACGGCGGACCGCGCTCCGCGAGTCCGGTGCCGAGGTGATCGTCACCGGGTCGGACCGGGTAGATCTGCCCACCGCGATGGACGCGTTGCGGGAGCGGGGGCTGAACCGGATCAACTGCGAAGGCGGGCCGCACCTGTTCGCGAGCATGCTGGCCGCCGACCTGATCGACCAGCTCTGCCTGACGGTGGCCCCGCTTCTGACCGGCGCGGGACCCGACCGGATCGCCGCGGGACCACCCGCCGAGCAGCTCCGGCGAATGGAGTTGGCCTCGGTGCTGCACGAGGACGGCTACCTGCTGCTGCGTTACCGGCGAACGGGGATCGGCAGTGAAGCGGGCAGTACCGGAAAGGCATGAGGACCAAAGTCGGCGCCGACCGGCGTCTGCCACCCGAGGCCGTGCTCGGCACGCCTCGGTTGCGCTTACTTCGGGCTCACCCACCCTCTGCCATCCTCGACACGCACCCGTGGTGCCGGTTGCCAGCTACGGCCACACCGGCACCACGGGATAGCCTGGTCGTGCCGAGTTGAGGAAGAGGGTGTGGGGTGCCACCTGCTCGACGTCGCCGCCGCGCCACACGAGCCGGCGCGCTCGCCGCCACGCTCCCGATGCTGATCGCCGGGTGCGTCGCAGGGCCCTCCGACCGGCCCGCCATCATCGCCCAGGACGATCCGGGCCCCGACGCCGATCGCGATGACGACCGTTCGCCTGACGAGGTGCCGCTGCCACCGCTCGGTGAGCCGGAGTCCCCCTCGCTGACCTGGCATCCCTGCGAGGACGAGGCCGCGGAACGGTTCGGGGAACACGACCTCACCGGTTCCTTCGAGGTGTCCTGCGCGACGGCTACGGGCGTGCTCGACCCACCGGGACAACCCGACAGGGGGATGATCAGGATTGCCCTCGTCCGGATCGGCAGCGGTGACATCCCGCTGCTGGCCGTCAACGACATCGGCGGTGAGCCGGGAAGTGCCTACGCCGCCCGGCTCGCAGGCGGCCTGCCCGAGGAGATGCTCGACGAGTTCTCGCTCGTCGGCGTCGACCGGCGCTACAGCGGGCTCAGCCGACCCAATGACTGCATCGAGCCCGACACCAGGGAGCGGATGCTGAACTTCGACCCAGCGGCCGACGACGTCAACCCACTACTGAATGTGACAAGCAGCGCGGGCCAGCAATGCACGATCGAGCTCGCCAACGAGCAGGGCGCACTCGACACCTGGCGCACCGCCGGGGACCTGGAACAGATCAGGGAGCAGCTGGGCATGCCCCGGTTGCACGCGATCGCCAGCGGCGAGGGCTTCGACGTGCTCGACCGCTACGCGCAACGCTATCCCGACACGGTCGGCCGGTTCGTGGCCGACGGCGCCGTCGACCCCACCGACAACGCGGAAGTGCGGTGGGAAGGTGCCGCCGAGAGCGCGGAACAGGCATTGGACGCGTTCGCGCGAGACTGCGAGCACCGGGACTGCCCGCTGGACGGGCCTGCGCGGCAGCGTGTCGGCGAGCTGATCGAGCAGCTCCGCGACGATCCCCTCATGGCATCGGGTGGCCTTGAGATGGGTCCGGGGCTGGCGCTCCACGCGATGTGGTCGGGGCTCGGCCAGCGGGATCGGTGGCCGGAGCTCGCCGACGCACTAGCCGCGGCACGCGACGGTGACGCCGAGCCGCTCGCCGGGTTCGTCGAGCCGATGCTGCGGTCGTCAGCGAGCGGACCGCCGCGGTTGGACACCGCATGGGCCACCCGCTGCAACGACACCGGAACACGGCTGAGTCCCGAGCGCATCAATGAGCTCAGCGCCGAGTGGCGGGAGCAGTATCCGGTGTTCGGCGGCCTCGCCGCGCAGCCGCTGGTGTGGTGTGCGCCGTGGCCGACGGTCGATTCCCCCGGGGATGACGGCGAGCTGGGTGAGCAACTGCCCCCGATGCTGATGATCAGCACCGACGCCGATCCGCTGGTACCCAAGGAGGGCACCGAGCGCAGGGCCATGCAGCTACCGAACACGGTGACCGTCGCCTGGCACGGCACCGGGCGCGGCGCGCTGGGGCACTCGGCCTGCGCGGCCGAACGGGTCCAGGAATTCCTCGGCGACGGCGAGATCCCCGCGGGCGGCACCCCCTGCCCCGCATGAGCATCGCATCACCGTGCCGCCGACCCCGCTCGTGCCACAAGTACACTCGGACGGGGTCATCGCGCGCTCGTCGCAGGGTCTGCGATCCCCGCGAGCTCGGCCAGCGGCGCGGGATCACGACCCGGACCTACCGACCTGGTCACAGCGATTACATGGAGCGGAGCCATCGACACCGGGCAGCTGATCGCGGGACATTACCGACTTGCCGAGCAGGTCGGTACCGGTGCCATGGGCGTGGTGTGGCGAGCTGTCGACGAGCGGCTGGAGCGGTCCGTTGCAGTGAAGCAGGTCGTCGCACAGCACGGCCTGTCCGAAGCCGACCGCGAAGCGCTGCACAAGCGGGCGCTACGCGAAGCCAAGATCGCCGCCAGGCTCCAGCATCCCAACGCCGTCGCGATCTACGACATCGTCGAACACGAGGGGTCGCCGTGCCTGGTGATGGAGTACGTGCGGGCGCGCAGCCTCTCCGCGATCCTCGGCGAGCAGGGCACGCTCCCGGTAGCCACCGCGGCCCGTATCGGTGAGCAGGTCGCCACGGCCCTCGTCGCGGCACACCGAGCCGGGATCGTGCATCGCGACGTGAAACCGGGCAACATCCTCATCGACGAGGACGGCGTGGCGAAGCTGACCGACTTCGGCATCTCCCGCGCCCACGGCGACGTCACCCTCACCCAGACCGGCCTGGTCGCCGGTACCGCCGGGTACCTGGCTCCCGAGCTGGCCAGGGGTGGTGACCCCACTCCGGCATCCGACGTGTTCGCCCTCGGCGCCACGCTCTACCACGCGCTCGAAGGGCAGTCCCCGTACGGCAGCAGCACCAACCAGTTGGCGCTGCTGCACACCGCGGCCAGCGGGAACGTGATCCCGCCCCGCCAGTCCGGATCGGCCACCGCGCTGCTGATGTCGCTGCTGCGGGTCGACCCGGGCGAGCGCGTCACCATGCAGCAGGCCACCGAACGACTCGCGGCCATCGCCACCGGCGGGGGTGCGCCCGCGCCCCCGCCACCGTTGGTCCCCGCGCGACCACCCGGCACCAACCTCGACGATCCCGCGACCGGCGCACATGCGGCAGACGCCGGGGCGCAGCCGCAGCCCACACTCGCGGCGACGGCTCAGCAACCCGCCGCGGCCACGACGGGAGAGGCGTCACCATCGTGGAACGACGGCAGCGGCCACGACACCGCCAACCATGCCGCTTCCACTGGCACGACCAGTCTGCGAAGCCGCGCGGGCAGTAGCCGTGGGAACCGGGGTCTGCTGCTCGCTGGGGCGGGGTTCGTGGTGATGCTGGTGGTCGCCTTCGTGCTGCTGCTCAACCCAGCCGATGACAGCGGTGATCAGCTCGCCTCCCCCGCTGATGACCCCGAGGCCGAAGAGACCGAGCCCACCGATCCAGGCGGGGATTCGGTCGACGACGATGTGACCGAGTCGGACGGCGAACCCATCGACTGGGGCACCGCCGGGCAGCTCGTCGTCGACTACTACACCTTCCCCGCGGGCGTCGACTCGTCTTGGGACATGCTGACCGACCAAGGCAGGCAACCGTTCGGCGACCGTGACGGATTCGACCAGCACTGGTTGGCCTACGACCAAGTGTACGCGCAGAACGCGCGGGCCGACGCGAACGACGACGGGTCGGTCACGATCACCATCGATGTCTACTATGTCGACGGGGACGGAGATCGCACCGAGTCCAAGCAGATCCGGGTCGTCCGGGTCGACGGTGACCTGCTGATCGACTCGGACACGCGGTGACGCCCACCCCGCCCCGACCGCTGGGCGCTGTACGGTACGGCACCGAGGGCTGCGTACCTCCCGGACCGTCGCCTACCGTGGACGTATGACCGACAACACGTCCGGGCCACACCGCCGGTTCTCCGAGGATCTGGTCGGGCTCGACCCGGACGACCCCGAAGCGCAGGCGTTCGCCGAACACCTCGACCGGATGGAAACCAGCCGGTCGGCGTTCACAGTCGAGGGGGCGCTACAGGGGGTGTCCGATTTCGCGGAGTCGAGCACCAAGCTCGGTGGCCGTAAGCGGCAGCTGGTGTCGCTCGTCGTCATCTTGACGCTGCTCGGTTTCGTCGCCATGAACTGGGAGACGATCAGCGGCCTCGCCAAGTGGCTCACCGGTTAGGGTTGAAAATATGGAACCGGTGACAGGTGCTACTCCACGGGTGGTCAAGTCCGAACGCGAGTGGCGGCAGCAGCTCAACGACACCGAGTACCACGTTCTCCGCGAATCCGGGACCGAACCGCCGTACTCGGGGGAGTACACCGACACCCACACTCGCGGTGTCTACTCCTGCCGTGCCTGCGGGGCCGAGCTCTTCACCAGCGACACCAAGTTCGACAGCCACTGCGGCTGGCCGTCGTTCTACGACCCCGCCGACACCGACGCCGTCATCCTGCGTGACGACCGCAGCCTGGGCATGGTCCGCACCGAAGTGCTGTGCGCCCAATGCCACAGCCACCTCGGGCACGTCTTCTCCGGCGAGGGCTACGAAACCCCCACCGACCAGCGATACTGCATCAACTCGGTGGCGCTGACGCTGCGGCCGAGCGACCAGACCTGAGGCGCCACCCCGTCTCGGCTGTGGCGAGCCGAAGGACTCCCCGGGTACCGGATGTGTACCGAAGGGGCCCTTCGGCTCGCACCTCCTCGCGGTGCCGCGCCGAGCACCGCCTACGGCAGGTTCGCGACGAGCTCGGTAGCGGGGAGCCGGGTGCCGGTGTAGAACGGTACTTCGACCCGCACGTGCCTGCGGGCGGCGCTGGCGCGCAGCGCGCGCATCAGATCCACGATCCGGTACAGCGCGTCGGCCTCGAACGCCAGCATCCACTCGTAGTCGCCCAGCGCGAACGCCGGGACGGTGTTCGCCCGCACGTCCGGGTAGTCCCGCGCCTGCATACCGTGCTCGGCGAGCATGGCCCTGCGCTCCTCGTCCGGCAGCAAATACCACTCGTAGGAGCGGACGAACGGGTAGACGCACACGTACTTCCTCGGCTCCTCGCCAGCGAGGAAGGCAGGGATGTGGCTCTTGTTGAACTCGGCTGGGCGGTGCAACGCGGCCTGGCTGAACACCGGGGTCGACGCACGGCCGAGCGGCGTGGTGCGGAACCCGCTGTAGGCCTCCTGCAGCTGCTCGATCTCCGGGGCGTGCCACCAGATCATGTAATCCGCGTCGGCCCGCATCGCGGACACGTCGTACACCCCGCGTACCGTGACGTCCTTGCTCGCCAGCGCGTCGAGGTACTCCTGGGTGCGGTTCCCTGCGGTGACGCGATCGTCCGGCATCCGGTCCGGGTCGGCGCGGAACACCGACCACATCGTGTACCGGATGGTCTCGTTCAACTCGCGAATCCGTGCCGCGTTCGTCTCACCGCTCATGTTCCCCATTCTGCCCGCGGGCTGCCGGGGCGCTGCCGCCGGCCCGGCAGGCGCGTTACCGGGTTCACGTCGCATCCTGCCCGGTCATCGAGCGGCGGATCCGGTCAGCTCCGCGGCCACTGCCTCCGCCGCGGCGGTGGCGGTACCGACGCAGGCCGGGATCCCGACCCCGTACAGCATCGCGCCCGCAAGAGCCACCCCCGGCAGCGCTGCCACGGCTCGCTCGACACGCTCGATCCGCTCGCCGTGGCCGACCGCGTACTGCGGCAGCCCACCGCCCCAGCGGTGCACCGTCGCCGCCAGCGGCGGAACCGACACCCCAGCGGCCTCGGCCAGGTCACCACGCACCGCCCGAACCAGCTCGGCATCACCAGCCTGCACCGTCTCCGCGGCGCCGAACCGTCCAACCGAGCCGCGCACGAACACGCCCTGCTCGGCGTAGTGCGCCCACTTGCGGGACAGGAACGTGAAGGCCTTAGCGGTGAACGGCGTGCCGTCCCGGTGCCGCTCACCGTTGCCGACGAGGATCCCCGAGGCGTCGGGCAACGCGGTACCGGCCGGGAATGCCAGCTGGACGACTGCCATCGACGCCACATCGATCTCGCCGAGGGCGGCCGCGGCTTCGGCGGCCACCGGTTCCAGCAGCCTGCGCGCCGCGGGTGCGGGGACGGCGAGCACGACCGCGTCGACCGGCATCACCTCGCGGTCGTGCCCGAGCAGCAGTTCCCAGCCTCGCTCGCCACCACGGGCTGCCCGCAACCCCCGAACGGTCGCGCCACACCGGATCTCGGCCGCGGACCGGTCGGCCAGGGCGTGGATGACCGTCGACAAACCACCCCGCAGCGTACCGAACACCGGCTCGCCGGTGGCTTGCTCCGGCAGCAGCTCCGCCGCGGCCCCGGTGATCGAGTACCCACCCGCGTCGAGGCGCCGGGCCAGCTCGGGCAGCACGGCGCGGAGCCCGAGGCCGTCGGCGCCGCCCGCGTATACCCCACCGAGCAGCGGGTCCACCAGCCTGTCCACCAGCTCGTCGCCGAACCGCTCGCGGAGCAGTCCACCAAGCGAGACATCGCCGGGCGGCAGCGTGACGGGTGGCAGCGACGGCTCGGCGGCAACCGCCGCGCGACCGGTATCCGAGAGCGTCCCGGCAACGGCCTGCTCGGCCGCCGGGATCCCCATGACCGTGCGCGCGGGCAGCGGCACCGTCGCCGAGCCGGCCCGCACCGCGGGTCGCGCCCCGGTCGGGTGTACCAGCAGGCCACCGAGGCCGAGCTCATCCACCAGCTCGCGGGCCTCCGGCCTGCGCACGAGAAACGCCTCGGCACCCGCGTCCACGGGCACCCCCGCCAGCCGGGCGGTGTAGAGCTTGCCTCCCACGCTGCCTGCCGAGTCGAGCACGGTGATCGATGCGGCCGCTCCGAGCAGGGTACGGAGGCGGTAGGCGGCGGTCAGCCCGGAGATCCCGCCGCCGACCACGGCGATCCGCCGCACACCGGTCCCGCGGCGGGCCACGCCGCGGTCGGCGCCCGTGCCTGCGGAGACGGCGCGATCGAACGTCATGGCCGTAGCTCGTGCACCAGGTCGACGATCCGGGTCAGCACATCGGCATCGGTCTCCGGCAGCACGCCGTGGCCGAGGTTGAACACGTGGCCGGCCGCAGCACGTCCCTCGTCGGCGATCCGGCGCACCTGCCTATCGAGCACCTCCCAGGACGCGAGCAGTAACGCGGGGTCGAGGTTTCCCTGCACCGCGGGAGGGCCTGCCGCGTCCCGTGACATACGGCGCGCGGCCTCGTCGAGTGGCACGCGCCAATCCACTCCCACCACGTCGGCACCGGCCTGCCGCATCGCGGGGAGCAGTTCCCCGGTGCCGACCCCGAAGTGGATGCGAGGTACGCCCGCGTCGGCGATCCCGTCCAACACCGCGGTCGAGTGCGGCAACACGAACTCGCGGTAGTCGCGTTCCGACAGGGCACCAGCCCAGGAGTCGAACAGCTGCACCGCATCCGCCCCGGCAGCCAGCTGTGCGCGGAGGAACGTCACGGCCATGGCGGCGAGCTTGCTCATCAGCCGGTGCCACAGCTCGGGCTCGGCGTGCATCAACGCCTTCGTCCGCTCGTGGTTCTTGCTGGGGCCGCCCTCGATCAAGTACGAAGCCAGCGTGAACGGGGCGCCCGCGAAACCGATCAACGGGACCTCGCCCAGCTCGCTGACGAGCATCCGCACCCCGTCGGCCACTGGAGCGACCTGCTCGGCGTGCAGTTCGGGAAGGGCCTCGACATCGCCGGCGGCGCGCACCGGGGTGCTCACCACCGGCCCGACGCCGGAGGCTATCTCGACCTCCACGCCTGCCGCCCGTAACGGCACGACGATGTCGCTGAACAGGATCGCGGCATCGACGCCGTGCCTGCGGACCGGCTGCAGCGTGATCTCGGTCAACAACGCGGGATCGAAACACGCGTTGAGCATCGACACGCCCTGGCGCAGGGACCGGTACTCGGGCAACGAGCGTCCCGCCTGCCGCATGAACCACACCGGCAGCCGGGACGGGGTCGCGCCGCGCGCGGCGGCCAGCAGCGGCGCGTCTGCCAGGTCGCGCCGCGCCTGACCGCCGAGCTGCTCCGAGTGTGCCGAGGACCGGGCGGGGGCCGGATCAATGCTGGATGCCATCGCCTCGCATGATCCCACGGCGCGGATTCCTGCCATCACCGGAGGGCAGCAGGCGGGTGGCACGTGCCCGTGCGAGTCACCCGCCGCCGACCCTCACGGGTCCGTACCGATGATCGCCCGCTCGGCGTGGCTGGCGCTGCCGCCCGGTACATCCGTCTTACAGTCGGCGTGTGACCGCGATGAGCGACGCGCCGCAAGCGTTCCAGGATGCCGTAACCGCACTCCAATCGGTGCGGCCACGTCCCGAGTTGACCCTCGAGCCGATGCGCCCACCGCAGCGGTTGGCGCCATGGTCGTACGCGTTGAGTTCCGAGGTCAGTGGCCCTGCCGACGTGCTCGCCTCCGGCCGGTTGATCCTGCTGCACGACCCCGACGGTCACGAGTCGTGGCAGGGCACTCTGCGGCTGGTGACCTACGTCCGCGCCGAACTCGACGCGGACCTGGCAGGTGACCCGGCGCTGGCCTCGGTCGGTTGGTCCTGGCTCACCGATGCCCTCGCGCTCTCCGGTGCCGAGCACATCGCACTCGGCGGCACGATCACCAAGACGTCGTCGACGCGTTTCGGGGAGATCGGCGGCCCCGCGCAGGCGGACGACCTCGAAGTACGGGCGTCGTGGACGCCAACGAGTACCGATCTGCGTCCCCACGGAGAGGCCTTCTGCCGGTTGCTGGCAAGCGTGGTCGGCCTGCCCCCGGTCGGCGTGGCCGTCTTCGGACAGCGCCAGGGTTCCTGACGACGCCTCGCCCGCGATCCGTCCGGGGAGCCATCCGCGCTCCGATACGGGCAGTCACGGGCGTCACCCTCGCCGGGTCACCGTGGCGGGGTCACGCATACGGGAACGGCGTCGAGATCCTCACCACAGCAGGCAGCGGTACGCCATACTGGACCGTACGCCCCCATACCGGCGAGAACGGCGCCCCCGTTGGCCGGTTCCTTGGGGTACCCCGGCCGTATCCCCATCGCACTGCGGCAGTGGCCCCGGCAGCGCTACTGCTCCATCCGCGGGCACTGGATCCGATGGGTGACGGCGGTGCACACTCCTGCTGCACGAGCAGTGACGACATCCCCCGAGAGAAGGTATATCGCGTAACCGCGCTGCTGTGTTAACCACCTGTCGAGTTATCGCACTATAGTGTGGCTCTGATGCCATAAGGTAATCAATTGACCGCAAGACTTACCCGTTCGATCGCCCCACTAACCGCCCTGGGCGGTTAGAGTGCTCCCTACGACACCACTTTCGGTCGACAGCTGGCGCGGTTATCGACCGAAGGTGCCGGTGCCGGTCGGGGGGCACGACCGACTCCAGGGAGGTAGTGACGTGGCTGCCGTCGGCTTCACACAGGCCGTCCGTTCCACGCCAGCTGGCGCGTTGCCAGCGAGCATGGTTCCGCATCCGCGGGAAGAGCTGTTCTCCGTGCTGGTGGTCGACGACCACCCATTACTGAGGGAGGCGATTTCCGCACGACTCACACAGATGGGCGCGGGTACTGTCCACGAGGCCGCCTCGGTCGCGGAGGCGAGGATGCGCGCATCGGCCACCGGGCCGTGCGACCTCGCCATCCTCGACCTCGGGCTGCCGGACGGTAGTGGCATCGAGCTGGTTGCCGAGCTTCGAAGCCACAACTGGCCACGCGTGGTGGTACTGGCGTCCTCGGACGATCCGTACGCGGTGCGCGCGGCGTTCCAGGCCGGTGCCCAGGCGTACTTGCTCAAATCAGCGTCCCCTGTCGCCGTCACCGACGGCGTACGCCGGGTGCTCGAGGGCGGCGTCTACGCCGATCCCGGCGTCGCTCCGGTGCTGGCGACGGGGACACGGGTACCGAGCACCGACAACACCCCGAGGGAGCTGTCCTCCCGCGAGGTACAGGTGCTTCAGCTGGTCGCGGATGGCAAATCCAACAAGGAGATCGGCGACGAGCTGAGCCTGTCGGCGCTCACTGTCAAGTCGCACCTGTCACGGATCGGCAGGAAGCTGGGCACGGGAGACCGAGCCCAGATGGTGGCGCTGGCCATGCGCGCGGGCGTCATCCGCTGAGCCGATCGGCCGAGAGCAAGCGGTCGGACGGGCCACGACGGGACGGTGGGGCGGTGATGCACGTCCCGCCGTCCCGTAATGTGCCCCGTGTGAGTGCCGCTGAGGACGACGCCGTGGTCGAGCACGCTGCGGAAATGGCGAGCGATGCGGGAACCGTCGCCGTGGTGGAGCCCCACGAGGGCACTCCCCCGGTGATCGAGGACGGCAACGCGCTTCATCGTGCCTGCGACATGCTCGCGGCCGGTACGGGCCCGTTCGCGATCGACGCCGAACGCGCCTCCGGTTACCGTTACTGGCCGCGCGCGTACCTGCTGCAGCTCCGCAGGGAAGGCGCGGGAACCCACCTGGTGGATCCCATTGCCCTGGCAGGTTCGCTTGGGCCGCTGCGCGAGGTTCTCGCCGACGCCGAGTGGGTATTGCACGCGGCCTCCCAGGACCTGCCGTGCCTGGCCGAGCTGGGCATGCGTCCGCGCACGCTGTTCGACACCGAGCTGGCGGGCAGGCTCGCCGGGTTCCCCCGCGTCGGGCTCGCTGCGCTGGTGGCCGAGCTGCTCGGGTACCGGCTGGCCAAAGGGCACGGTGCCGCCGACTGGTCACGCCGCCCGCTACCAGCCGAGTGGCTGACCTACGCCGCGCTGGATGTGGAGTTCCTGCTCCCGTTACGGGACGCCTTGCAGGAGGTCCTCGCCCGGGACGGCAAGCTGGCATGGGCCAGGCAGGAGTTCGACGCGGTGCGCGACGCCGAACCGTCGGAGCAGCACAGCGGCCGAATCAAGACCTCGAAGCACGGCACCGAGCCATGGCGCAGGACGTCCGGGATACACAAGGTCCGCACCCGGCGCGGTCTCGCGATCGTCCGGGAGCTCTGGCAAGCGCGCGACGAGCTGGCACGCAGGCGCGATCGTGCGCCGGGGCGTGTCGTGCCAGACAAGACCATCGTCGACGCCGCACTGGCCGAACCCCGCGACCGGGACGAGCTGGTGGCCCTTCCCGGTTTCGGGGGGCAGTACCAGCGCAAGCGCGCCGACTTCTGGTTCCGCCACATCAGGCGAGCACGGGAGCTCGACGAGCGCGACCTGCCGGAGATCACCCCGGCAGGCAACCACGTGCCGCCACCGAACAAGTGGGCCGATCACAATCCCGACGCGGCTGCGCGGCTGGCCGCGGCGCGCGCGGCGCTTACCGAGCTCGCCGAGCAGCACACCCTGCCGGTGGAGAACCTGCTGCTTCCCGAGCTGGTACGCACGCTGTGCTGGGAACCGCCGGAAGGGGACGTCGAACCGCTGCGGGCGGCGCTGGCGGCGGGCGGCGCCCGGCCGTGGCAGGTCGAGCTGGTGTCCGAGCGACTCCACGAGGCGCTCGGACACACGGCGAGCTGAGGTCAGCGCCCGTCCGGCGCGCGTTCCAGCACCTCGCCGAGCACGCCGACAGCGTCGTGTAGCTGATCGTCCGACAGGTACGGTGCGGGTCCGAGCCGCAGCGTCGAACCACGTGCGTCGGCGTACACCCCGGCGCTGGCCAGCGCGGCCTGGACACCGGCGGCATCGGCGCATCGCAGCGCGAGAAAACCCGCGTAGGCCGACAGCGGATTGCTGCGGTCCCGCGTCATCAGCTCCGGGGAGACGTCCAGCTCGTCGAAGGCTCGCGCCAGCAGCCCGACCTGGTGTCGCGACACCTGCCGCAGAAAACCCGGCGTCAACCCGTGCGCGGCGAAGAACGCGAGCACCCTGGCCGCCCGGTAATGGCTGGTGGGATCGTAGGTGGCTCCCGCGAACCGGGCCGCACCACGCCCGTAACGGACCGCCGTGGCCTCGGCGTGGCCGGACAGCGAGCCGAACTCGGCGAACCATCCGGTCACCACCGGCCGGAACCGGTCGGCGTGCTCCGGCAACCGTAGGAAGCAGTTGCCCTCCCCCAGCTGCAGGTACTTGTACCCACCCCCGATCACCCACGCGGCACCCAGCCCGAGCTCGTGCACCGGGAACTCGATCGCGCCGAGGGCATGGTAGGCGTCCACCAGCAACTCGGCGTCCCGCCGCAGACAGACCTGTGCCAGCTCGCCGAGACCGGGAACAATCCGCGCGTTCTCGAACAGCACCGCCGAGACCAGCACCGCAGCGGTGCGCGAATCGACCTCGGCGGCGATCCGTTCGGCGAGGGTGCCCGCCGGTTCGGCGGGCACCCGCACCACCTCGAGACCTTCCTCGGCGAGCCGAGCCAGCTGTCTGCGCAGCGTGTGGAACTCACCGTCGGTGGTTACCAGCCGCGCCTTGCGACGCAGGTCCAACGCGGACAGCCAGCGCACCACCAGGTCGTGGGTGCTGGCACCGAGCGCCA
Organism: Haloechinothrix sp. LS1_15; assembly: GCF_033042135.1. Classification (NCBI taxonomy): domain Bacteria; kingdom Bacillati; phylum Actinomycetota; class Actinomycetes; order Pseudonocardiales; family Pseudonocardiaceae; genus Haloechinothrix; species Haloechinothrix sp. LS1_15. The sequence goes on from NZ_WBXM01000007.1 coordinate 199,043, forward strand.
CCTCCCCCTGCGGATCCTCCAGCAGCTCGCGGAAACCGTCGGCGACCTCGGTGGCCTTGGCGGCGGCTCGCTCCCACTTGGCGTCCACCGCGCGCGCCGCGTCGTTGAACGCCTCCAACTGCCCTTCGACCGCGACATCCGGCCATGCTTGGTGCGAGTGGCCGGTCAGCAGTAGCCGATTGGCCACGTCGAACCTGCTGTAGTGCGGGGCCAGCGCGTTCGGCGTGGCACGAAGCTCGTCCAAGCTCGGAGCACCGTGTCGTTGCGGCGGCTCCGGCGGCACCCGCCCATTCCGGGGCTCGTTCACAACCTGCTCCGTACCGCCCACAGGTCGGGAAACGCCGGGATACCTACCGTGCTCCGCAGGTAAGCGGCCCCGGAGGAGCCACCGGTGCCGCGCTTGTCGCCGATGGTGCGCTCGACCATCTTGACGTGCCGGTACCGCCACTCCTGCTGTCCCTCGTCGAGGTCGACCAGGTGCTCGCAGATGGTGGCCGGGCCGGCGTCGTCGGCGTAGACCGCCAGCAACACCTCCTGCACGTCAGGCGAGCCCTCCCATGGTCGGCTGACGTCCCGTTGCAGCGCAGGCGCGGGCACGGCATAGCCGTACTCGGCCAGATACCGCAGGAACGAGTCGAACAGTGACGGTCGCGCCATCGCCGCCGCGATGCGGCCAGCGGCCTCGCTGCCGTCCGGGTAGTGCCGGAACACCCGGGTGTCCCGCCTGCCGAGCACCGCCTCCAGCTCCCGGAACTGTGCGGATTCGAAGCCGCTCGCCGCGTCGAGCCGCTCGCGGAAGCTGGCGAACTGGCTCGGAGTCATGGTCTCGAGCACGTCGATCTGCGCGACCACGACTTTGAGGATGGTCAGCGTGCGGCGCAACGTGCGTGTCGCGTGCGCGGTGTCGCCTCGCTCCAACCATCGCTGCAGCTGCGCCAGCTCGTGCAGCAGCTGTTTGAACCACAGCTCGTACACCTGGTGGATCACGATGAACAGCATCTCGTCGTGTTCGGCTGAGCGTGGCCGCTGCGCACCGAGAACCTCGTCAAGCGCGAGATAGGACTCGTAGGTCACCGCGGAGTGTTGGTCGGTCATCGAGGCTCATCCTGCCATCGTCTGGCTGCCCGTGCGGCACTACCATGGTCGCCGATGGGCGGCAGTGATGGCAGTGATGGCGCTGGCGGCGCTGATGGCGCAGACCCGTCGGCGACCACGGCCGACCAGGCGGCACTGGCCGAGCTGATCGGGCGCAGCGAGCGGATCGTGGCCCTGACCGGAGCCGGGATCTCGGTGCCGTCCGGCATCCCCGACTTCCGCAGCCCCGGCAGCGGGTTGTGGGAGAACGTGGATCCGATGACCGTGGCGACCATCGAGGCGTTCCACCGTGACCCCAAGGTTTTCTGGGACTTCTACCGGTCCCGCCTGCACCTGGTGCGGGACACGCAGCCCAACGCGGCCCACGAGGCACTGGCCGAGCTGGAGCGCCGGGGCAAGTGCGAGGCCGTGATCACGCAGAACATCGACCGGCTGCACCGGGCGGCGGGCAGCCGCACCGTCATCGAGGTGCACGGCTCGGTCGACACCGCCAGCTGCACACGGTGTGACGGCCGCTGGCGGTTCGCCGAGATCGACGAGCTTTTCGACTCCGAGGGTGTCGCACGGTGCACGAACTGCTCGGGACCGGTCAAACCGGATGTAGTGCTGTTCGGCGAGCTGCTGCCGGTCGCCGCGATCGAACGTGCGCGAGAGCTCGCCAGCACGGCCGATCTCCTGCTGTGCGTCGGTTCCTCGCTCGAGGTCTACCCGGTCGCCGAGTTGCCCGAGCTGACACTCGGCGCTGTCGGAACGCTGGCGATCGTCAACCAGGGCCCCACCCCCTTCGACGACGTCGCCGCCGTCCGCCTCACCGGCGATGTCGCCACCGAGCTCCCTGCCGTGGTCGATCAACTCTGACAGTGCACCTGTCGGGAAGAGATCACACTTCGGTAGCGGTGACTGTCGTCACGCTCGCATGAGGACTATTGTCCGATCGTCCGTGGAGCACACCTGGCGGCACACACCGCGCAGCCGCCGGTCGGTCGGTCCCGCGAGGAGGAGCGAATGGACGACATACTGGAGTCGATCAGCGAATTCATCTGGGGGCCGTGGCTGCTGATACCACTGCTCCTGCTCACTGGCCTGTACCTGACGATCGTGCTGCGCGGGGTGCAGTTCCACCGCTTCGGGTACGCTTTCTGGCTCGCGTTGATCAAACGCAAGGAACGGGGCGCCGAGGGCGATATCAGCCACTACCAGGCGCTGACCGTGGCGCTCGCGGCCACTATCGGTGTCGGCAACATCGCCGGGGTCGGCACCGCGATCGCGCTCGGCGGGCCGGGTGCGCTCTTCTGGATGTGGATCACCGGCCTCGTCGGTATGGCCACCAAGTACTCGGAGGCCTTCCTCGGCGTGCGCTACCGGCGCGTCGACGCCAAGGGCGAGCAGAGCGGTGGCCCGATGTTCTACCTCAGCGAGGGGATCCGCAACATCTTCGGGCGGTTCCTTGGCCTGTGGTTCGCGATCTTCGGCGCGCTTGCCGCGTTCGGTATCGGCAACATGGTGCAGGCCAACAGCTTCGCCGACGCGCTCAACGCCGAGTGGAACATCCCCTACTGGGTCAGCGGCGTCGTGCTGATGTTCGCCGCTGGGGTGGTCATCCTCGGCGGGATCAAGACCATCGGCCGGTTCACCGCGGCGTTCGTGCCGTTCATGGCGGTGATCTACCTACTCGGCGCCACCGGTGTGCTGCTGTTCAACGTGGGCGAACTGCCGAGCGCGCTGGCGACCATCTTCACCGACGCGTTCACCGGCACCGCTGCCGCAGGTGGTTTCGTCGGTGTCGGCTTCCTCGCCGCGCTCCGCTGGGGTGTGGCCCGCGGCATCTTCTCCAACGAGTCCGGGCTGGGCACCGGCGGGATAGCGGCGGGAGCCGCGCAGACGACCCACCCGGTGCGGCAGGCGCTGGTGTCGATGACACAGACCTTCCTGGACACCCTGGTCGTGGTGACCTTCACCGGGTTGACCATCGTGGTGACCGGGGCCTGGACGCACATCGACGCGGCGGGTGACGCGCTCACCGGTGCCCCGCTGACCGCGGAGGCGTTCACCGTCGGTCTGCCCGGCGAGTGGGGTGGTGCGATCGTCTCGGTCGGCATCGTGTTCTTCGCCTTCTCCACGCTGCTCGGCTGGGCCTACTACGGCGAGCGGTGCATGGACCGGTTGTTCGGCAGGACGCTGGTCACCCCGTACCGCGCGGTGTTCGTGATCGTGATCTTCGTCGGCGCGGTGACCGAGCTGACGACCGTGTGGACCATCGCCGACATCCTCAACGGGCTGATGGCGATCCCGAACCTGGTCGGGCTGGTACTGCTCTCGCTGCTGGTCGCCAGGCAGAGCAAGGAGTTCTTCCGCCTGGCCAACTGGAAGCAGGTGGAGGACCTGCCTGGCACGCGCTGATCTCCCGCAGCGGGCGAGCCGAAGGGACCCTCCGGTACCGAATATGTACCCAAGGACCCCTTCGGCTCGCCCGGCTCGCACGTCAGCCCGGGCCAGTGCCCATGGTCGCCGGTGACGGTCTCCGGCTGTTCAGCCCTGCAGCGCCCGCCGGAACAACACTTCGATCTCCTCGTGCGAGGGGGTCTCGTCGACCAGCACCGCCTGCATCACCAGGCCGCAGAACAGGGCGGCCACCATCCTGCCGGTGGTCCGGTCGGTGCGGGAGCCGAACAGCTCGGCGAGCGCGTTGTCCCAATCGGCCGCGGCCTTGCGCAGGTGCGGCCGATGCAGCGCGAGCGCGTAGAGGTTGTACTCGACGATCGTGCTCTCCCGCTGCTCGGTCAGCGAGCGGATAACGAAGTCCGCCAACGCCGATGCGAGGTCGGCCTCCGGCCCGAGTTCACGCTCCCAGACGCGTAGCTGGGCGATACTGCCTTCCGCCGCCTGTTCGAGTGCCACGGCCAGCAGGTCGTCCATGGTCGCGAAGTGGTAGGTCGTGGAGCCGAGCGGGACACCCGCTTTGGCCGCGACCTTGCGGTGCGTCAGTGCCTCGACCCCCTGATCGGCCACCACCGAGATCGCCGCGCGCGCGATGCGGTTGCGCCGGTCGGGATCGTTCGGCCCGCGCATCCGCTTGGGCCTGCTCGCGCGACCATCCTGCTGACCGGTCGCGGCGCTGTCTGTCGTCATCGCTGCCTGCTACCCCCTTCACGCTCGGCCCGAGAACGGGCCGGGACATCGCCGGGTCACGTCACTCCAACGCCCAGGTCTACGCACCACGTTCCCATCATCACACGGCTGCTGCGGCACACCCGACCTACCTGATGTGGACGCAAGTACACATAATATGTACGATTGTACGCAGTTTTGCGCCGAGCGGCATACCAGCCGTACGAGTGAACGACGATAGGAACCGCACGACACATGAAGGATCTCTACATCGACGGCGACTGGGTCGCGTCCTCCTCCGAGCCCGGTGAGGACACCAGGACCGTCCTCAATCCCTACGACAGCAGCGTGCTGGCCACCGTCGCCGAAGCCGCGAGCGCCGATGTCGGCCGCGCCGCTCATGCCGCCCGTCTGGCCTTCCACCGGGGACCGTGGCCTGCCACCGTGGCGGGCGAGCGCGGCGAATTGCTGCGCCGGATCGCCGACTTACTGGTGCGCGACCGGGAGGAACTCGCCCGGATCGAGAGCCTGGACACCGGCAAGACGCTGGCGGAGGGCCGCATCGACGTCGACGACATCACCGCGGTGTTCCGCTACTACGCGGGCCTGGCGGACAAGGACGCGGGCAGGCTCGTCGACGCGGGTAACCCCGACGTGGTCAGCCGCGTGACCTACGAGCCAGTCGGGGTGTGTGCCCTGATCGCCCCGTGGAACTACCCACTGCTGCAGATGTCGTGGAAGCTCGCCCCCGCCCTGGCCGCGGGCAACACCATGATCATCAAACCGAGCGAGCTGACCCCGCTGTCCACCATCAGGCTCGTGGCCCTGATCGCCGAAGCGGGCGCACCACCGGGGGTGGTCAACCTGCTGCTCGGCTCGGGAGCCGAGGTCGGCTCGGCCATGGTGACCCACCCCGAAGTCGACCTGGTGTCCTTCACCGGCGGCATCGCCACCGGCAGGAAGGTCATGGCGGCCGCGGCGGACGGCATCAAGCGGGTCGCCCTCGAGCTGGGTGGGAAGAACCCCAACGTGGTCTTCGCCGATGCCGACTTCGACACCGCGGTCGACTACGCGCTGGCAGCCGCGTTCTTCCACTCCGGCCAGGTCTGTTCGGCAGGATCGCGGCTGATCGTCGAGGAGAGCCTGCACGACGACTTCGTGGCCGAGCTGGCCCACCGCGCCGAGGCGATCCGGCTCGGCAACGGGCTCGACCCGGCCACCGAGTGCGGCCCGCTGATCTCGGCAGAACACCGGGACAAAGTGGAGCGTTACATCGCGCAGGCGATCGAAGACGGCGCGAAGCTCGTGACCGGAGGTCACCGCCCCGAGGACCCCGAGCTGGCCGACGGCTTCTTCCTGCGCCCCACCATCTTTACCGGCTGCACCTCCGACATGCCGGTCGTAGCCGACGAGGTGTTCGGCCCGGTCGTCACCGTGGAGCGGTTCCGCGACGAGGACGAGGCGGTGACACTGGCCAACGACACCGACTACGGCCTCGCGGGCGCCGTCTGGACCTCCGATGCTTCGGTGGCTCAGCGCGTGGCCGGCCGGATGCGGCACGGCACGGTCTGGATCAACGACTACCACCCCTACCTGCCGCAGGCGGAGTGGGGCGGGTTCGGACGCTCCGGTATCGGCCGGGAACTCGGCGCAGCAGGCCTCGACGAGTACCGCGAGGCCAAGCACATCTACCAGAACATCCGGCCCCAACCCATGCGCTGGTTCACGGGGGCGGAACCGCTTTCCGAAACCGGCACACGACAGAAGGGCGGCTCGCCACAGTGACGTCAGGGAAGGCAACGAAGAAGCTGACCTCCATGCTCACGAACTCCGTGGACGACAACTACGACTTCATCATCGTCGGCGGAGGTTCCGCAGGATGCGCGCTCGCCAACCGGCTCAGCGCCGACCCGAACAACAAGGTCCTCGTCCTCGAAGCAGGGCGACCGGACTGGATCTGGGATGTCTTCATCCACATGCCGGCCGCCCTGACCATGGTGATCGGCAACCGGTTCTACGACTGGAAGTACGAGTCCGAGCCCGAGCCGTACATGGGCGGCCGCCGTGTCTCCCACGGCCGGGGCAAGGTGCTCGGTGGCTCCAGCTCCATCAACGGCATGATCTTCCAGCGCGGCAACCCGTTGGACCTCGAACGGTGGGCCTCCGACCCTGGAATGTCCTCCTGGGACTACGCGCATTGCCTCCCCTACTTCAAGCGTATGGAAATCTGCGTCAGCGGAGGCGACGAGTGGCGCGGTAGCGATGGTCCGCTGTGGATCGAACGGAGAGAGGGCAACCACCCGCTGTTCGGTGCCTTCCTCGATGCCGCGCAGGACGCCGGATACCCGCTCACCAAGGACGTCAACGGGTACCAGCAGGAAGGGTTCGCCACTTTCGACAGCATGATCCGCAAGGGCAGGCGCTGGTCGGCGGCGAGAGCCTACCTGCACCCGGTCAAGGTCCGGCCGAACCTGACCGTACAGTGCCTGTCGCGGGTCAACCGGGTGCTGCTCGACGGCAACCGGGCCGTCGGCGTGGAGTACCAGCGGCCCGGCGGCTCGCCGAAACGCGTGCACGGCGGCGAGGTCATCCTCGCGGGCGGCGCGATCAATACCCCGCAGCTGCTCCAGCTGTCCGGCATCGGCAATGCCGAGGAGCTGTCCGCACTCGGCATCGACGTGGTGCAGGATCTGCCCGGCGTGGGCGAGAACATGCAGGATCACCTCGAGGTGTACATCCAGCACGCGTGCACCCAACCGGTCTCCTATAACCCGGCGCTCAAGCTGCACAACCGCCCGAAGATCGGCCTACAGTGGCTGTTCGGCAAGAAGGGGCCTGCCGCGACCAACCACTTCGAGGTGGGCGGCTTCGTGCGCGGCAACGACCAGGTCGAGTACCCGAACCTGATGTTCCATTTCCTCCCCATCGCGGTCCGTTACGACGGGACCCCGGTCGGTGCCGAGCACGGCTACCAGGTCCACATCGGCCCGATGTACTCCGATGTGCGTGGCAGTGTGAAGATCACATCGACCGACCCGTCGAAGCATCCGGCCCTCCGGTTCAACTACCTCTCCACGGAGAACGACCGGCGCGAGTGGATCGAGGCCGTCAACGTGGCGCGGGAGATCCTCGCCCAGCCGTCCTTCGCTCCCTACGACGGGGGCGAGCTCTCGCCAGGGCCGTCGGTCAGCACCGATGAGGAGATCCTCGACTGGGTGGCCTCCGACGCCGAAACCGCCTACCACCCGTCCTGCACCGCCAAGATGGGAACCGGCGAGGGATCGGTCGTCGATCCGGAATCGATGGCCGTACACGGTATGGAAGGCCTGCGGGTCGTCGACGCCTCGGCGATGCCCTACCTGACCAACGGCAACATCTACGCTCCCGTGATGATGCTCGCCGAGAAGGCGGCCGACCTCATCCTCGGCAACACGCCGCTGCCGCCGGAGCACGTCGACTTCTACCGCCACGACCCCGACCGGGAGCGCTCCGCCTGACGGCTGGGTCTCCGGGGCAGGAGCCCCGGAGATGCCCAGGCGATCCCGTCGAGCAGCGAGCACAACCAGGAAGGCACCATCGTGACCACGCTCCACCATCCCACCGAAAGCATCGACAAACAGCGCGACCGATTATCCGAACCCGTCATCTCGGTGCGCGAGCTGTGGAAGGTCTTCGGCCCTAAGGCAGCCGAGGTTCCCACCTCCCCCGATCTGCGCGCGCTGGACAGGCGGGAACTCATCGAGCAGACCGGCTGCACCGCGGCCGTACGGGATATCGATTTCGACGTCGCCGAAGGCGAAGTCTTCGTCGTCATGGGACTGTCCGGCTCTGGAAAGTCCACACTGGTCCGGTGTTTGACCCGATTGATCGAACCCACCGCGGGATCGATCATGTTCGAGGGGGATGATCTGCTCACCGCAGGGGACAAGCATCTTCGCGAGCTGCGAAGGAACAAGTTCTCCATGGTGTTCCAGCACTTCGGGCTCCTGCCCCACCGCAAGGTGATCGACAACGTCGCTTTCGGCCTGGAGATCAACCGGATGTCCAAAGCCGAGCGGCATACCCGCGCGCAGGAGGTCATCGAGCTGGTCGGGCTCGGCGGCAACGAGCACTCGTACCCGCACCAGCTGTCCGGCGGCATGCAGCAGCGCGTGGGCCTCGCCAGGGCGTTGGCGGGTGACCCCGACGTGCTGTTCTTCGACGAGCCGTTCTCCGCGCTCGACCCGCTGATCCGGCGGGACATGCAAAGCGAGGTCGTGCGGCTGCACCAGGAGGTCGGCAAGACCATGGTGTTCATCACCCACGACCTGTCCGAGGCCCTCAAGCTGGGCGACCGCATTCTGATCATGCGCGACGGGCAGATGGTCCAGGCCGGTACGGGTGACGAGCTCATCGGCGCCCCGGCCGACGACTACATCCGCGACTTCGTGCGTGACGTTCCGAAAAGCGACGTGCTCACGCTGCGCTGGATCATGCGCGCGCCTCGCGAGGACGACCCGCTCGACGGGCCGGAGCTGGGTCCGGATGTGGTGGTCGGTGAGGCGACGCGCCGGGTGCTCGAGGCCGACCGTCCGGTGAAGGTCGTCGCCGACGGCACGCTGCTCGGTATCGTCGGCGACGACGAGATCCTCGCGATCGTGGCGGGACCGGAGGGCGACCACGCATGACCGCCTCCGTCACCGAACGCCCCCGAACGCGCAATCCCCGTAGGAGACCACACCTCGGCCTCGTACTGGCTGGCGTGCTCACCGCCTGGCTGATCGGGTGGTACTTCCTCAGGGGAACACACACGCTCGAGCTGGCTCCTGCCCAGCTCACCGGCCTGCATCAGGCGCTGAACGAGCTGAACCACGCGATCGCGACCAACCGGGACACGAACCCGCTGTTCGTGTACTTCTTCGACGTCATCCGTGTCATCGTCGGTGAGTTCGCCGGGTTCATCCAGGGGCTCATAGCGCAACCCGCCTTCGGCGCTCCAGTTCCCGTACTGGGGTGGTTGGGTGTCGTGGCCGTCGCGGGGTACATCGCCTACACGGTCGGCAATGCGCGGGTATCAGTGCTCGCCATGGCGGGCTTCACCGTTCTCGGCCTGCAAGGGCTGTGGCAAGAAAGCATGGACACGCTTGCCCTGACTCTGGCCGCGGTGACGATCGCGCTGGCATTCACCATTCCCATCGGGATCTGGGCGGGCCTGTCCGACCGGTTCCACCGGGCGATCACACCGGTGCTGGACTTCATGCAGACGATGCCAACCTTCGTCTACCTGGCACCGCTGACGCTGTTCTTCCTGATCGGTCCGGCCTCGGCGACCATCGCCACGCTCATCTACGCCGCGCCACCCACGGTGCGGTTGACTGCGCACGGGATCCGCGCGGTGCCACCGCAGATGGTCGAGGCCAGCGATTCCCTCGGTGCCACCCGGTGGCAGCTGCTGACCAAGGTGCTGCTGCCCGCTGCCAAGCGCACCATCCTGCTCGGCATCAACCAGACCATGATGGCCGCGCTGGCCATGGTCACCATCGCCGCACTGATCAACGCCCCTGGGCTGGGCAACACGGTGATCAACGCGCTGCAGTCGCACGATGTCGGCACCGCATTCAACGGCGGGTTGGCGATCGTGATCCTGGCGATCGTGCTCGACCGGGTAACCACCGCCGCGGGCGCGGACCGCGAACGCGCCGCGCCACAGCAGGGATGGGCGGCCCGGTTCGGCACCGGTCTGCGAACACCCGCGCTGCTCCTCGGCGGTGTGGCCACCGCGATCGGGATTTGGCTGTCCCGCACCTTCGTGTGGGCCGCCGAGTTCCCCGGCGCTGGCACCCTCGGCAGCTGGGTCGAGGGGATCACCGAGGGCATCACCGAGTGGGTCAGGAGCAACTTCGCCGTGGCGACCACCGGCCTGAAGGACGGCGCCACGGCACTGGTCATCAACCCGTTACAGGCGTTGCTGACCGAGTCACCGTGGTGGCTCATCGCTGCCGTGATCCTCACCGTGGCCGTGGTACTCGGCAACGTGCGCGCCGCGATCGTCGCGGCGAGCTGTATCGCGTTGATCATCGGTACCGGCCTGTGGCACGACGCGATGATCACTCTCGCCTCGGTACTGATCGCCACCGCCATCGTCGTGGCGTTCGCGGTGGTCATCGGCGTATGGATGGGAAGAAGCCAGCGGGTGGACCAGATCGTTCGCCCGGTGCTGGACGCCGGTCAGGTCATGCCGCCGTTCGTGTACCTGGTGCCGTTCCTCGCGCTGTTCGAGGCCACACGCTTCACCGCGATCGTCGCAGCGGTCATGTACGCGTCGCCGGTCGCCATCAAGATCGTGACCGACGGCATCCGAGGGGTGTCGGCCACCACTGTGGAAGCCGCGACCGCGTCCGGGGCGAGCACCTGGCAGGTCATCACCAAGGTGCAACTCCCGATGGCCAGGCGGGCGCTGACGCTGGCGACCAACCAGGGGCTGATCTACGTCCTGTCCATGGTCGTGGTCGGCGGTCTCGTCGGCGCGGGAGCGCTCGGCTACGCGGTGGTAGCCGGGTTCGCGCAGACATCGCTGTACGGCAAGGGACTCGCGGCTGGCATCGCGATCGTGCTGCTCGGGATCATGCTCGATCGCATCACTCAGGCCGCGGCGAAACGGACCTAGCCGATGACGGACGGACCAGAGCTTCAGGAGAACACCGCGGTTGGTTCAGAGCTTCAGGAGAACACAGACACGGACGGCAGGCGGTCGGGCCGCCGCCCCGAGTGACCGTGCCAGGTCGGCACGGCAGCAACACACCAGGAGGTATCCAATGGTGAACCGACATTCCCACGGCAAGCGATGGCTCACCGGCACCGGTGTCGCCGCGGTCGCCGCGCTCACACTGTCCGCGTGCGGCGCGGAGCGGGTCGGTGACGGCGACGATATCGCCACCGACGCCGACTGCGGCGAGTTCAACCTCGCGGTGAGCCCGTGGGTCGGATACGAGGCCAACGCCGCGGTCATCGCGCACGTCGCCGAGGAGGAGCTCGGCTGCACGGTGAACAAGAAGGAGCTGCAGGAGGAGGTCGCCTGGCAGGGCTTCGGCACCGGCGAGGTCGACGCCATCGTGGAGAACTGGGGGCACGAGGACCTCAAGCAGCGCTACATCGAGGAGCAAGGCACGGCCGTCGAGGCAGGCTCGACCGGCGTGCACGGTGAGATCGGCTGGTTCGTACCGGAATGGCTGGCTGATGAGTATCCCGACATCACCGACTGGGAGAACCTCAACGACTACGCCGATATGTTCCAGACCTCGGAGTCCGGCAACAACGGCCAGTTCCTCGCCGGTGATCCCTCGTTCGTCAGCAACGACGAGGCACTGGTGGCCAACCTCGACCTCGATTTCCAGGTGGTGCACGCGGGTAGCGAGACCGCGCTGAACCAGGCGTTCCTGCGTGCTCACCAGGAGCGCGAGCCGTTGATCGGTTACTTCTACCGGCCGCACTGGCTGGAGGCGCAGATCGACGTGGCCCGGGTGGAGCTGCCGCCGTACGAGGAGGGGTGTGACGACGATCCTGAGGCGGTCGCCTGCGATTACCCCGAGTACGACCTCGACAAGATCGTCCGCGCCGAGTTCGCCGAGGAAGGCGGGCCCGCGTTCCAGCTGGTGGACAACTTCCAATGGAGCAACGAGGACCAGGTCCAGGTGGCCAGCTGGATCACCGAGGATGACATGGCACCCGCCGAGGCAGGCGCGAGGTGGGTCGAGGAGAACCCCGAGGCCGTCGACGAGTGGCTCGACCGGTAACAAGGCAACAGTTCCCGTGGTCACCCCGCCGCAAGCGGCGGGGTGACCACCGGGTCCGGCGTGCCGTGAGCCTGGCGTACGCGCTTTCACGTGCGACAATGGACCCATGGCGACGGAACGTAACGTCCTGGGTGGCGATCTCGAGGTCTGTGGCACCGACCCGATAACCGGGTTCTACCGTGACGGCTGTTGCTCGACCGGCGAGGAGGATCTGGGCAACCACTCGGTCTGCGCCGTGGTCACCGCCGAGTTTCTCGCCAACCAGCAGGCGGCGGGCAACGACCTGAGAACGCCTCGTCCGGAGTTCGGCTTCTCGGGTCTGGAGCCGGGCGACCGCTGGTGTGTCTGCGCCAGCCGCTGGCTCCAGGCCTACGAAGTGGGGGCCGCACCACCGGTGGTGCTGGCCGCCACCCACGAGCAGGCCCTCGACGTCGTTCCCCTGAAAGCCCTGCGAGAGCACGCCGTCGACGTCCCTGCCGATCCCAGCAGCCTCGCCTAGCGCACCGCGGGTGCGAGCCGAAGGGGGCCACGGGTACCACATAGGTACCGAAGGAGTCCTTCGGCTCACCACCAGGGGCCTCAGCGCACCAGACGGGCGAGTTCGAAGTGCATCGGGTCGGTCCACTCCCAGTCGCCACCCCAGGCGAAACCCCACTTCTGGAAGATCCGCACCACATCGCGATCGATCTCGCCCTGCGTGCCTCGCTGGTTGGTGGAGACGTTGATGTCGAAGGCGATTCCCCAGGTGTGTAGCGACAGACCGCGCGCCGGGTCGTGGCCGATGAAGCGGGGGACGTAGCAACCCCCGTAGTCGTCCGGATCGATGGCATCGGCGAGTCCACGATCGACGATCTCTTCCAGCGCGGCCCGCAGCTGCGGCAACATGACCTTGTGACAGGTAACCATACCGAGGATGGGCACCTGCTCGGTGCGGATGTTCTGCCGCACCCACTGCGGGTCGGGCTCGACGGTGCCGTCGCTGAAGTAGCGGTACTGGAACGATCCGAGGGCATCGGCCACCGAGCTCCCCGTGAGATAGGCGAGGTGATCACGCTGCCCGCCGGTGTCGTCCGGCTCCGCGGGCGAGCTCGGCTCCGGTTCGCTGAGCCGGTGCACCATCGCGTCCTGCCCCACGATGTCCCTGACGTCCTCGATCACCGCGGGCGTGTCCTGCCCCGCCGACAGCAGCAGCGCGTTGTCCCCCGTCACCCCGAGCTGTGCCCCGCGCCGCCGGTTGACCACCCCGTCGACACCCGGCAGGGTCTCGGCGTACGCACCGACCCGCAGCTTGACCTGATCGCCGAGCGTGCGCAGCGCCACCGTTCCGCCAAGCGGTGCCTGCAGATCCTCACCGATCCGGTGATCCACGGCCAGGTCCCCCGCCGCCACCACTTGCCAGACCTCGTCATTGGTCGCCGAGGTTTCCGGGGTGAACGGTCGTAACGCGTCCAGATCACCGCTGGCGAGCGTCACAGCACGCTCGCCGACGGCCACACCGGACATCGATAGCGACGCCGCTTCCTGGATCCCGTCGAGCTCCCCGATGGCCTCATGCATGTCCCGCTCGATCGGTTCATCAGCAAGTACGAGCAGGTCCGGCTGCAGCAACTCGTCGCCGACCGCCACCGGCTCGGCGACCTGCCATGGCGCACCGTCGCCGCCCGGCTCCGCGGCCACCTCAGCCTCGGTAGCGCGTTGACCAACCACATCCGCCGGTTCGGCTAACCCGCAAGCGACCAGCATGACGACCGCGGTCGCCAGAGCCGCGACGTCCAGCGTGAACCGAAGCCTCATCACCGTGCCGCGAGCTGGTCGGTCTCGACCGTCCGATCGGTCTCGTCCGTACGAACCGTCTCGTCCGGCTCGCAGATCCGGCACGGTGTCAGATCGCGGGTATGGGCCTCGCTGCGCTTGATCAGATGGGTCTGGTCGCTGCTTTCCGGCAGGTGGCAGTCCAGCGTGTGGTACGAGTCCTCACCCGCGACGACCATGTCCGTGGTGTCCGCCAGCTCACCAACCAGACCGTGCGTCCCCTGCCGTTCGGTCGCCTGGACGAGCCGCTCGATCGCGGCTTCGAGGCGGATCCGGTCGGCACGGTGGTTCTGCACGATGATCAGCGCCGAGCCGATGATCACCAGGCTCAGCCCGGCCACCCCGCCGGAAATCAGGTAGGGGAACTGGGCAGGGACGTAGTCCCAGGTCGCCGCACCGTTCCAGCCGAGGAACACCGCGACGAAACCCGCAAGGCACAGCGCCATGCCCACATGCCCCACCAGCCGATTGAGATTGCTCCCCACGTGCCACTCCTCTCCAGCACCACACACGGCTGTGTTCGTTGTTGTGCTCCGGTCCGGCTGCCCGCTAGGCCCCGAGGTAGGCTTCGCGCAGATCGATCTGCTGGACCTGCTCACCCACTCCCGTATAGGTCAGCGTGCCCTTCTCCATAATCAGTGCCTTGTCCGCGTACGGCAGCGCACCAGCGTTCTGCTCCACCATCAACACGGTTGTGCCGTCGGCCTTGATGCGATGGGTCACCTCCCACACCACGCGCGCGACCGTGGGGCTCAGGCCAAGGGACGCCTCGTCGATCAACAACAGGCTCGGACGTGACATCAGCGCCCTTCCCACGGCGAGCATCTGCTGCTCCCCGCCGGACAACGTGCCAGCCAGCTGCCCGGAACGCTCTGCCAACCGCGGGAAGTAGTCGAACACCAGCGCCAGCTGGTCCCGCACGATGCCGGAGTGCTTGCGGCGGGTCCAGCCGCCCAGCTTCAAATTCTGTTGCACGGTGAGACCGGGGAAGACCCGACGGCCCTCCGGGCACAACGAGATTCCCGACGCCACCCGCGCCGACGGCGACTTGTGGCCGAGCTCGCCGCCCGCGAAGCGCACGCTGCCCGACCACGGTCGCACCAGGCCGGCGATGGTGGCCACCGTGGTGGTCTTGCCCGCACCGTTGAGGCCGAGCAGCACGCATACCTCACCTTCGTCCACGGTGAAGCTGACGCCGTGCAGTACCGGGAACGCGCCGTAGCCCACGACGAGATCTTCGAGCTGCAGCAAGCTCATGACACGTGTTCCCCTTCCCGCACCTCGTCGACCTGTCCGTTCTCGCGGGCATGCTGTTCCTCGTCGGGCTCCTCACCCAGGTAGGCGCGCGCCACCTCGGGGTGGTTCCGCACGTACGCGGGTCGTCCCTCGGCGAGCACCTCGCCGAAGTTGAAGCAGTACATGTAGTCGGAAACCCGCGTCACCAGCGGGACGTGGTGATCGATCATCACGATGGACAGGCCGAACTGCTTGCGCAGCGCGAGCAGCATCTCACCGAGTTCGTGGGCCTCCTCTGGTCCCATGCCGGACCCTGGTTCGTCCAGCAGCACCAGGTCCGGGTCGGTGGCCAGCACCGCGGCGATCTCGACCCGCTTCTGCATCCCGTAAGGCAGGTCCGCCACGGGCTCGGCCGCGATCTCCGACAAGCCGAGCAACGAGAGCAGTTGCCTGCCCCGCCTGGTGATTCTGCCTTCCTCGAAGAAGCTGCTGGCACCGCCCGCGATACCGATCCACGGGTTGTACTCGGTTTCCAGGTGTTGCGCGGTGCGCAGGTTCTCCAGCACGGTGGCTTCCTTGACCAGCCCCACGTTCTGGAAAGTGCGGCCGATGCCGAGCGCCGCGCGCTCGTGCACCTCGCGGCGGGTGATGTTCCGCCCGCGGTACCGCACCGTGCCGTGGGTCGGCTGGTAGAAGCCGGTGATGCAGTTGAACAACGTCGTCTTTCCCGCACCGTTGGGGCCGATGATGCCCACGATCTCCCACTCGCCCGCGGTGAGGGTGATGTTCTGCAGTGCCTTGACGCCCCCGAAGTGGATGCTGACGCCGTTCACCTCAAGCACGGACATCGCTGACCTCCACTTCCTTGAGCTTGCCCGCGTGCCGGTCGAACCGTTTGCCCAGCATCCAGTTCTTGACAGGGGCGATGAGCTGCCCGATCCCGCCGGGCAGCAGGGTGATCACCACCAGCAGCAGGATCGGCCCGATGACGATGCCGGTGAACTCCGCAGGCAATCCGATGGTTCGTTCGAGGAAGCCACCACCGTCGCCTGCGCCACCGCCTTCGCCGAGGCTTGCGAAGAACGCCGAACCGATCACCACGCCGATCCGGTTACGCAGGCCGCCGACCACCGTCATGACAACGAAGACCAACGCGAGCTGGAAGCTGAAGATGCCGGGTACGATGATCTGCTGGTGATGCGCCATGAGCGACCCGGCAATACCGGCGAACGTTCCGGAGACCACGAATGCCAGCAGCGTGTAGCGCTTGACGTCGACACCGTAACTGGCTGCCACCTTGGGATTCTCCCGCAACGCCTGCAGGGCGCGGCCCGCCTTGGAGCGGGTCAGTCGCCAGTCCAGCCACAGCACCAACACCAGGAACCCGAAGCACAGGTAATAGAACAGGTGGTCGTCGGCGAACCCGGCGGGCCGCTCCGCGGGCTTGCCGCCGTCCCCGCCGGTGATCTCGGCGAAGGAGAACAGGCTCTGCTCGGCGAACAACCCGTACGCCAGCGTCACCAGCGCGAAGTACAGCCCTGTCACCCGCAACGAGACCGCCCCGAGCAGCGCGGCCTGCAGTGCCCCGATACCTGCGGCGACGGGAACGGCGATCCAGAAACTCAGCCCGAGGTCCGTGACCACATAGGCCGAGGCGAACGCCCCGATCCCCACGAACGCTTGGTGTCCGAGGGAAAGCTGGCCTGTATATCCGATAAGGACGTTCAGTGACAGTCCGATGATCGCGAAGATGGTAGCTGCGATCGCCAGGTTGATATCGGAGACACCGAAGTCGAACGGCGAGAGCACGTTACCGGGAACCGCGAGGAGTAGCCACAGCAGCACGGCCCAGGTGAGTAACCGGGCGATCCAGCCTCCAGCCGATGGGCGGAACTCCCCATTCGACTCGGTCACGCGCGGCAGCTCCTTGGTAGCGTCCGGCGCCGTTCCTGACTCACGTGATTCCGTGTCCTCAGTAGAGAGAACGCTCGTCTCCGTGACGGGCTCGTCGGCCTTGGCATGCCGGGCCCGCTTCCGACTCTTCCGCTGCAGGATCGTCATACCGCCGCCTTTTCCCGAACGAAGACTCCCTGTGGCCGCAACAGCAGGACGCCGAGCAGGAACAGGAAGAGCAGAAGCGCCCGTGAACCCTGCACCTCGTCGAAGATGCTCAGCGCTCCCAGCTGCTCGACGAACCCGACCAGCAGCCCGCCCGCGACCGCGCCCGGCATGCTCCGCATTCCCGCCAGGACCGCAGCCATGAATCCGGGCAGTAACGCGGCACCAGCTCCGAACGTCAGGAACCCTGCAGAGAAGGTCAGGTTCGGTCCGGCGAGGACCCCGGCGAGCCCGCCGAGCAGCCCGGCGATGCCCCAGGTGAGCATCGACACCCGGCGCACGCTGATCCCGACCAGCTCGGAAGCCGTTGACTCCTGCTGTGCCGCCTGCACGGCCAGTCCTGTCGGGGACCGGAAGAAGAACACCAACCCCACGGCAACGGCGATGAGCACCAGGAACGTGATCACCTGCTGGTAGGTGACCGGGGTACCGAACGGGGCCGCGGCCGTGCCCTCTACCAATCTCGGCATTTGCCGGATGGGTTGCTCGTTGTTCAGCCAGAACTGGATACCGATCGCGGCCAACGCGACGCCGGCCGTGCCGACCAGCAGCGTGACCCGGGAACTGTCCCGCAGCGGATGGATGATCAACCGCTCCGTCGCCAGTGCCATGCAGATGCCCACGGCCAACCCGAACAGTATCCCGAGGCCGTAGTTCCATCCCCACAGCTCGACGGCGACGAAGGCGGCGAACAGGCCGGTCGTGCCGAACTCGGTCTGCGCGAAGTTGAACACGCGGGAAGCGCGGTAGATCAGCACGATGGCCAGCGCGACCATGCTGTACACGCTGCCGGTCAGTACGCCGACGACCAGCGCGGCAC
Source organism: Haloechinothrix sp. LS1_15 (assembly GCF_033042135.1). Classification (NCBI taxonomy): domain Bacteria; kingdom Bacillati; phylum Actinomycetota; class Actinomycetes; order Pseudonocardiales; family Pseudonocardiaceae; genus Haloechinothrix; species Haloechinothrix sp. LS1_15. Next base: position 217,004 of record NZ_WBXM01000007.1, read on the forward strand.
CGATCTCGTCGAGCATCAGGGACTCACGTTCAGACGTTGGGTCACGAATTCCGGATCGGCGCCGCACCGGGCCTCGCGCAGGTGCATGGCCGTACCGCCGAAGCGGGTGTCACCGTCGAACTGGACGGGTGGATACACGTCGTTGTCGAAAGTGTCCCCACCGGACAGTGTCCCGGTGAATGATTCGCGGGACAGCGCTTCACCCGCTGCTTCCGCGACATCGGCGACGAGCTTCTCGATGCCCCACAGCGCGACCCCGATGTCATCCGGCTCGGAGTTGTTCTTCTGCCGGTAGGCGTCGCTGTAGTTCGGGTCGAGCTCGTCGATGCGGTCGGTACCGGGGAACGAGGAGAAGTACTGGGCGCCCTCGATCTGCGGGCATCCCCCGGTGGCGACGATGTCGAGGCCGTTGGTGTTACCCGGCCCGATCCACGTGACCGTGCAAGTCATCGACTTACTCACGTTGATCAGCCCGGTCGGGCTGGCGTTCCACAACACGACGTCCGCACCGCTGGCGCAGATGCGCCGCCCGATCTCGGGGGCGTCACGCGCTCCCGTGTTCCTTGGGACGCGCTGCGCGAGGGCCAGGTCCGTCTCCTGCTCGAACGCCTGCTCCGCCTCGTCGTAGAAGTTGTTCAGACTGTCGTTGTCGGCCACGAGCACGGCCGTCTGGCTACCCGCGTGCTCGGAGTTGACTAGGTCCGTCAGCAGCGGGATCTGCTGGGCGTAGGTCAACGACAGCGCGTAGAACGCGTCGGTGGCGATCGAACCCAGCCCAGGCCGTTCCTCGTGTACCCCGGCCGAGAGGTAAGGGACACCCACGGTCTCGGCGTACCGCGCGCAGGCGTCGATCTGGTCCGAACCGCCGCCTCCGATGAGCAGGAACGCCTCCTCTTGCTCGGCCATCTCGCGGCAAACCGACCGCGCCTGATTCGGGTCGAAGCCGTCGTCCCGGAAGATCACCTCGAGTTCGCGGCCGTGGATGCCGCCCTGCTCGTTGATGTACTCCGCGTAGACGCCGACACCATCTCGGAAGGATTCCTGCGGGAACGCGGCGGCGCCGGTGACCGGCGCGTGAATGCCGATCGTGATGGTGTCGTCGGTGACGCCGGTGGTGTCGCCGTCTCCCACCGCGGGCCCGTCGCCGTTACCCCCGTTGCCACCCGCTTCGGCCGCGCCGTTGCCCGTACCGTTACCTGCCGCCGCATCCTGCCCGTTGCCTCGGGCGTCCTCACCCGCGACTCCGCCACCGGTGCCGTCCGGCGACCCCATCGAATCGGCGCCGTTTCCGACTCCCGGCTCTCCCGGTTGTCCTGGCTGGCCGCCCGCGAAACCCGTCACGCCCGCTTTCTGACCGCAGGCCGCGAGCAGCACCGCGCTCGCCACGACCGCTCCGGTGCGCAGTCTTGTGCGGATCCGCATCACGCACCTCCTGTCGCCGAGCCACCGCCGCGGGTCCACCGCTCGAGTGCACGGCTCACACCGTGTCCTTTCCGTCCGCTGACCACCTGCTCACCCCGGGGGCCGAGAGCCAGCATGAGCAGGTAACCCACACCGAGGGCAAGCGGCACGAGCAACCACGCAGGCCACGGGATGCCCTCGTAGAGCGCGGGTCGCACCGGGCCCGCGGCGGCGTCCGCCTCGGCTTCCTCCTCGCCCGGCGCGGCTTCGGGAGCCTCCGCTCCCGACGGGGCATCGTCACCTGCGGCCGCGTCCGCTCCGGCAGGTTGCTCCCCTGCCCCGTCCGGCATGTCCGCCCCGTCCGGAGCTCCCTCGCCGGATGGGCCGTCACCGACCGCGTCGGCGACGCCGTCGGCCTCGTCCTCGCCGATCTGCTCACGTTCGACACCAGTCGCCTCGACATCGATGCCGACGCCGTCCATGGCCACGCCCTCGAAGGAGACCTGGAAGCTTTCCGGCGAGTCGACGTTTTCCACCAGCGCGAACGACTGCGGGTTCGGGGACCCTTCGTCGACCCAGGTGGCGGCCATGGCGCTGATGTCGAAAGTCCAGGTTCCGTCGCCGTCACGGACGCCCTCGGCCGCACCTTCCTCGCAGTCGTACTCCGGCCGAGTCTCCCACGCGGCCGCTTCCCCGTCGGCCCAGAACTCCTCGGTGATCTGGCACGCCAGAATCGCCGCGTCTTCTTCGTTGATGTTGGCGCCGGACTCGTCGCTCTCCCGCAGCGCGATCACCGCCGAGTGCACTTCGGCGCCGGGCTGCGCGTCCAGCATGAACTCTATCGCCGAGATCTTCTCCGGATCGCCCGCCGCCGCGGCCACTGGGATCGCTCCTTCGGGCACATTGGAGGGTGGCGGTTCCTGCGGCACGAAACCCGTTTCGTCCTCAGGGGTCTCGTTGACCGCCCACCACCAGCCGTCCTTGATGACCGCGGCGCCGTTCATCTCTCCCGGCTCGGCGGCTCCCCGCTCGGCCTGCTCATCGCCGTTCTCCGGTTCATCCGCGATCGCGGTGCTGCCGTATCCCATTGCGACGGCCACCGCCAGTATCGCCACGGCACCGGGGGCGATGATCTTCCATCGGGCAGGCGACACTCGCTGCCGAAGTAGCATGGTTCTCCGTCCTCGCGACCGGATATCGGGCTGTATCCGGCCTAACGAGGACCCCCCGATCGGGTTACGTGATGCTGAAGCTCATTCGCATCGATCCCCCGCCCCCAGCATGCGCAGTACCAGCGCGGCGTAACCCTGTCCCAGCTCCTCCGGGGCCGGGCCCGCGGCATGCGGGTACCAGCGGGCGATGTCGATGGCCAGCGATAACACCGCGCGCGCCGCGCCCTTCACATCGTCGACGTCGAAGGCGCCCGAAGCGATGCCGTCGGTGATGAGCTCACGCACCAGCCGTTCGGTCTCCCGTCGCAGCTCGGCGACCACCGCGAAGTCCTCATCGGGCAGCGCATGCAGCTCGTACTGCACCACGCGGGCCACGAGATGCTGCTGCGCGTGCCAACATGTGAACTCCGCCACCAGGTCGTGCATGCGTTTGGCAGCAGGCTCGTCCCTTGCCACCACGGAACGCACCAGATCGAGTGCTTTCCGATGCCCGGTGCGGCTGATCGCCGAGAGCAGCGCGGCCTTGGAGGGAAAGTGAACGTACATCGCCGCAGGGCTCATTCCCGCCGCGCTGGCGATGTCCCTGGTGGTGGTTGCGTGGTAGCCGCGTTCGGCGAAGGAGGTCACAGCCGCGGCCATCAGCCGCCGGGCGGCCTCCGGCTGCGTCCGGTGACCCAGATCCATCCGCAGCTGATCCGTCATGACACGGGATGGAGGTTCACCTGTGGCCCGAGTACCTCCCGGTGGGCGCTCGGCTTGCCAAGGGCCACCTCGTCGGCTTTGGCACGCTTCAGGTAAAGATGCGCCGGGTGCTCCCAGGTCATACCGATCCCGCCGTGCAGCTGGATACATTCCTCAGCGGCCCGCCTGGCGACCGGGGCACACAGTGACTGGGCCATACCGGTGGCGACCGCGACGTCCGGGCCGCCGGTGGCCAGCTGGTCGGCGGCGTACCGAGCCGTAGCGCGCGCGACGACCAGCTGGTACCAGAGATCGGCGATACGGTGCTTGAGTGCCTGGTAAGAACCCACAGGACGACCGAACTGGTAACGCTGCTTCACGTACTCCACAGTGGTATCCAGGCACCACTCGGTGATCCCCACCTGTTCCGCGGCCAGCACACCGGCACCCACGTGCAGTGCCGCGGTCAGCGCGACAGCGGCATCATCTCCCCCGGCAAGCGGCTCCGCTGCCGCCTCCCGCAGGTCGATGTCGGCCACCGGCCTTGTCAGGTCGAACGACGTCACCGGGGAGACCGTCACTCCCTCTCGCGCCACGTCGACCAGCCACAGCCCTGGCGCGCCGTCTGCCGTGGCGGGTACGACCAACAGATCGGCGACCTGACCATCAGCGACAGTGCTGACCGATCCCGTCAGGGTGGCGCCGTGTGAGGTGACATCTGTCGCGAATCCATCCTGAACAGACTGGGTGAACGGCATCGCCATGGTCGCGGTGCGTTCCCCGCGCGCCAGCGCACCCAGCGCGGCGTTCCTCGACTCGCAGGGCGGCACAGCGAGCAGCGCCGTGGTCGCCAGCACAGCACTGCCGAGGAACGGTACGGGGGCCACGGAACGCCCGAGCTCCTCGGCGACGACGGCCAGCTCCCGGACGGTGGCGCCCTGTCCGCCCACGTCCTCGGGCACATGCAGTGAGGTCGCCCCGAGCTCGCTCGCGAGGGTGCGCCACAGCCGCACGTCAGCGGGTTCGGTCTCACACGTCGCCAGGACGTGCTCGGCCTGGCATCGATCAGCGAGCAGGGAGCGCACGCTCGCACGCAGGTCGTGCTCCTCCGTGCTGTACAGCAAGTTCGGGCTCATCGGGGCAAGTCCTTCCATGGCACGTCCTTGTCCACGCGCGACTCGGCAGGAAGGCCGAGCACGCGCTCGGCGATGATGTTGCGAAGCACCTCGGAGGTCCCGCCTTCGATCGAGTTCCCTTTGGCACGCAGGTACCGGTATCCGGCGTTCCGCCCGGTGAAGTCGACCTTCTCGGGCCTACGCAGGCTCCAGTCGTCGTAGCGGAGGCCCTCCTCCGCGAGCATCTCGAGTTCGAGCCCGGACAGTTCCTGCGACACCCGCGCGAAGCCGAGCTTCATCGCTGAACCTTCCGGGCCCGGCGCGCCGACGGCGAGCTGTTGCCGGAGCCGGGTTCCCGCCAGCCGCAAGGCTTCGGCCTCGACCCACAGTTCGAGGAGGCGATCGTACAGCCGAGGATCGGCTCCGGCCGGGCCGCGGCGCCACGTCTCGGCGACCACCCCGCTCATACCGCCTTCCCGCGGCACGGGACGACCGCCGATAGCGACACGCTCGTTCATCAGCGTCGTCTGGGCGACCTTCCAGCCCTCGCCGATCTCGCCGAGCCGGTCGCTGTCCGGGATCCTCGCCCCGTCGAGGAAGACCTCGTTGAACTCGGCCTCCCCGGTGATCTGGCGAAGCGGCCGCACGTCGACACCAGGATCGGTCATGTCGCAGACGAAGTAAGTCAGCCCCTGGTGTTTCGGCACTTCCGGGTCGGTACGGGCGAGCAGGATGGCCCAGCGCGCGTTATGGGCGCTGGACGTCCACACCTTCTGCCCCGTCACGCGCCAGTACTCACCATCCCATTCCGCCCGCGTACCGGCCGCGGCGAGATCCGATCCCGCTCCCGGCTCGCTGAACAACTGGCACCACACCTCGTCACCGGTCCACAGTGGCCGCAAGAAGCGCTTCCGCTGTTCCTCGGTGCCATAGGCGAGAATCGTCGGTGCCGCCATGCCGAGCCCGATCCCGATACGCGACGGGTCGTTGTCCGGCGCCCCCACCGCCTCGAGTTCGGCGTCGACCACGGACTGCAGCGCCCGCGGGGCGTCGAGACCGCCGAGCCCGACGGGAAAGTGCACCCACGCGAGCCCGGCGTCGAACCGGGCGCGCAGGAACTCCAGACGCTCGGTCGTGGCAGGGTCGTGTTGCCGCAGCAGCTCGCGCACGCGCTCCCGTACGTCCTCGGCATCGATTCCGGCGCCTGCCGCGCCCCCGTTCTCTCGAGTCATCACATCAGCCCCTCGGTCCGCCCGCGACGTAGATCACCTGGCCCGATACGAAGCCAGCCTCTTCGCTCACCAGGAACGACACCGTCGCCGCGATATCCGACGGCTGTCCGACCCTGCGTACCGGGATCTGCTCGGCAGCCCCTTTGGCGAACTCGTCGAACGGGACACCGAGCCGCTCGGCGGTGGCCACGGTCATGTCGGTCTCGATGAATCCCGGCGCGATCGCGTTCGCGGTCACCCCGAACTTGCCGAGCTCGAGGGCCAGAGTCTTGGTGAAGCCCTGCAACCCTGCCTTGGCGGTCGAATAGTTGGACTGCCCCCGGTTGCCGAGGGCCGAAACGCTGGACAGGTTGACGATCCTGCCCCAACCCGCCTCCGTCTGGTATGCCTGCACCGCCTTGGACATCAGGAACGCCCCGCGCAGGTGCACCTCCATGACCGAGTCCCAGTCCTCCTCGGTCATCTTGAACAGCAGGTTGTCGCGGGTGATACCGGCGTTGTTCACCAGCACCGTCGGGGGTCCCAGTTCGTCAGCCGCACGCCGCACCGCAGCACCGACGGCGTCGGCGCTGCGCACATCCGCACCGATCGCGACGGCGTGCCCACCGGCCGAGGTGATCGCGGACACGGTCCCGGAACAGCTGGACTCGTCGAGATCGAGGGCGGCGACCCCGAAACCATCCCGCGCCAGCCGCTGTGCGACCGCAGCCCCGATGCCACGCGCCGCACCGGTCACGATGGCGGTACGCGATTCGGACACGGTACCTCCCATTCCTGCGCCTCCCGATTCCGAGCGGGCTCGTCGAACACCCGCACCTTGGCTAAGCAACTGCTTAGTATGCTACTGCGACAAGGGGTTCCTGTCCAGGCCTCCGGAATGTGGGCGGCAAACCGGCTCGGCGGGCGCGGACAGCGACAAGCTCCCGGACGCGAGCGCGGGACGGCACGGACATGAATACACCGATCCCCCGGACGTCAGCGGAGGGGGATCGGCGGCGTGCTAGGCAGACCCCCAGACTGCCTAGCACCAGCGAGCAACTCGGTAGGTGATCCTGCGGTCACCCGTTCACATGAGTTGTCGTCACAACCGAAATCTATCGATCGGGCTACCGATGCGTCAACCAATGTGACCTACATCCAGGTACGCTCGTTACACCAGTTGAGAACACTGCCGCACACGGAGGTTATGGGCATGTCCGCAGGGGAGCTCGCGACGTTGGCCGACCGCATCAACCACCTGTTCACCACGGTGCATCCGGCCGGCCGCGGCCCGTACAGCAACGACGAGGTCGCCTCCGCCATCACCGAGCACGGGGCCACCTCGATCTCGGCCACCTATATCTGGATGCTGCGCAAGGGGTACCGGGACAACCCCACGATGAAGCACCTCGATGCACTGGCGAGCTTTTTCGGCGTGCCCGTCGCCTACTTCTTCGACGACACCACCGCCGCCGAGGTGGCCGCCGAGCTGGAGACGCTCACCGCGCTGAAGAACGCCGGGGTGCATCACGTCGCCCTGCGCGCGGCCGGGCTGTCGGAGCGCAGCCTCAACTCGATCGTCGACGTCATCAACCGGGTCCGCGAACTCGAAGGTTTGCCTCGGCAGGAGGAATCCACACAATAAGGTGAGATGTCTTCGGACAAGGCACCTCGTGGTCGAGTAGGTCGTGGTGACCGCATCCGGCTACGCGAGCAACCCTGAGTAACCAGAAAGCGATCACGGGCACGGGACGACGCCGAGTGGAACACGACACGATGACACGCCGCTGCATGCGACGGTTGCGGGAGCTGGACCTCCCGGAACCGTTCCACGTCGACGCCTTCCGCGCCGACCTCAGCAGGCGCACGGGGCGTCCGATCCAGCTACTCGCGCTGGGCCTGCCGCCGGGCAGCCCCTGCGGTCTCTGGCTGTCTACCGAGTCGACGGAGTACGTGATCTACCAGCGGGATACCGACCCGCTGCATCGCGAGCACATCATCCTTCACGAGCTCAGCCACCTCTGTTGCGACCACCGGGCCAGTACTGTACTCAGTGAGGAGCTGTCCCGGTCACTGTTCAGCCACCTCGACGACACGCTCGTGCGCAGCGTGCTCGGGCGCAGCCACTACACCCTCGAACAGGAGCGCGAGGCGGAGCTGATGGCCTCGCTGATCCTGCACCGCAGGCGCGGCAGGACCCGCCGCTTCCGCCAGTCCCACACAACCGCGAGCGAACCGGCCGAGGATGCCACCCTGTCAGCCGACGCCGACGCAGCGGTCATCGCGCGCATCGAGCGCACCCTCCAGCAACCGGGTAGGGACTGGGCGTGACCACGGCGCTGTACTCGCTCTGCGCCTGCTGCGGGTGGCTGGCCGCCGCCTACAAGCTTGCAGCCAGCCGCAGGTCGACCGACCCGGCGCTGACCTGGGTCTGCCTCAGCTTCGCCCTGCTCGGCGTGGTGTTCACGGCCGCGCTTCCCCCGGTACACGACTGGCTCGCCCGCCATACCGGCTTCGCCGACCTGAGTATCCTGCTCATCCTGCTGTGTGTCGTCGCGTTCAGCACCACCACGCAGATCATGCTGCTGGTGTGGACCAGGCTCGAGGACCAGCTCCATCGCCGGATCCGGAACCGGCTCATCGCCCTCGGCTGTGTCGCGGTCACCATGACCGCGCTGTTCCTCGCCGCGGGCACCGGGGCCCGCTCGATCACCGGGGTAGGCAGCGGCATGGCAGGCGCGTTGTACGCGGCCTGCCTGCTGCTCTACCTGGTCACGCTCATTCTCGGCATGCTGGCGATCGTCCGGCTCGGTGTGCGCTACGCGCGGATGACTGCCAGCCCGCTGGTGGCTCGGGGGCTGCGGTTGGCCGCCACCGGCGCTGCCCTCGTCCTCGCCTACTGCGTCTACCGGCTGGCCGACGTCGTCGCGTCCTGGACCGGCCTCGGTTCCTGGATCGGCGCGGACGTGGCTCGACCGGAGCCCACGCCTGCCTTGGTCGCCGCAGGCGGGGCACTGCTGATCACGCTGGGTTTGACGTTGCCGTCCTGGGGTGAGCAACTCGTCGCGGTCGCCGAGTACGGCAAGCGCTATCTCGACTACCAGCGCACACACCGGCTCTGGCGGGTCGTCGCGCTCCAGGCCAATCCCGAGGTGGTGCTCGACCGCACGGCCGCCCACCCCCTCCGCCGGTTCTCGCCAGCCGGACTCGACTTCCGCGCCTACCGGCGGATCATCGAGCTCGCCGACGCACGGCTGGCGCTACGCCCGTACGCCGCAGCGACCGGTGTCTGCGTGCCCGGCCAGGCGGCGGTACCGGCGATCGCCGCGGCGGAGCTGCGTGCCGCGGTGGGAGCCAAGGTCGAGGGCGTGCCCGCAGCGGGCGAGCACGGACCGGTCGCTCACACGACGCAGGGAACCGACGTTCGTGCCGCATTGCGCTGGTGGGCACGGGTGGCCAGCGCGTACCGGGACCGCCCCGTGTCCGACCAAGCGGCCTGACGCAACCTAGCCGGTACGCTCGGCGGCGACCTGGGTAAACAGCCGCTCGGCGCGGAGCGCCGCGTAACCGGGTTTGATCACATCGTTGATCAGCGCGAGCCGCTGGTCGAACGGTAAGAACGCGGATTTCATCGCATTGACCGTGAACCACTGCATGTCGTCCAGCGTGTAACCGAAGGCATCGACGAGCTCGGCGAACTCGCGCGACATGCTGGTACCGCTCATGAGCCGGTTGTCGGTGTTGACCGTCACCCGGAAGTACAGGCTGCGCAGCAGCCGGATGGGGTGCTCGGCGATCGATGGGGCCGCACCGGTCTGCACGTTGGATTTCGGGCACATCTCCAGTGGGATTCGCCGGTCCCGTATGTAGGCGGCCAGCCTGCCCAGCCGCACCGTGCCGTCGTCGGCGACGTCGATGTCATCGACGATGCGCACACCGTGCCCCAGTCGCTCGGCACCACAGCGTTGGATGGCCTCCCAGATCGACGGCAGCCCGAACCCCTCACCGGCGTGGATGGTGAAGTGCGCGTTCTGCCTGCGTAGGTACTCGAACGTGGTCAGGTTGCGGGTGGGAGGGAACCCCGCCTCCGGACCTGCGATGTCGAACCCGAACACACCCTCGTCGCGGTACCGCACCGCCAGTTCGGCGATCTCCGCCGATCGCGCGTTCTGCCGCATCGCGCACAGCAGCGTGCCGACCCGGATCCGGTGCCCCGCGGCGGCCGTGCGCCGCTCCCCTTCCCGGAACCCGTCCTGGACCGCTTCGACGACCTCGGGCAGCGACAGCCCGCCCTCGAGGAACAGCTCGGGGGCGTAGCGCACCTCGGCGTAGACCACGCCATCGGCGGCCAGATCCTCCGCGCACTCGGCCGCGACCCGCCGCAGCGCCTCGGCCGACTGCATCACGGCGACCGTGTGACCGAACGTCTCCAGATACCGTTCCAGCGATCCGGAATCCGCCGCGTCCACGAACCAGCGTCCCAGCTGCTCGGGATCCGTGGCAGGCAGCTTGTCGTAACCGGATTCCTCAGCGAGCTCGACTACGGTTTCCGGCCGCAACCCGCCGTCCAGGTGATCGTGCAGCACCACCTTCGGCGCCCGGCGGATACGGTCCCACGTGGCGACGTTCAGCTCCTCCGGCACGGAATTCCCTCCTTGTCCACGCGTGGCTTGTGGCCACCCGACGATTCTCCCCAGCCGTGGTCACGACCGGGCAGGTCGCCATGGCTTTCTCGCTCCAGCATCGCACGACGAATCCCGGAACGCGGGCGTGTGACACCGCGCGATGCGTGCCACTGCTCACTCCCGCGCCGGGGGCGGGCCGAACGGCGCACTCGCGGGCGCACCCCAGTCGCGCCAGCTCGGGCACGGCGGTGGTGGCTCCCCGTCCAGGTACCGGTTGACCTCACGGTAGAGCGCCTCCGAGGTCGGCAGGTAGGGGTGGGCCTCGCGAATCGGGCAGGCGTTACGGTCCACCGGTAGCCGCCAACCGGACGGCATCAGCGGCAGATCGGTGGTCGATGTCAGGCTGATCGCCCCCACATCCTCCGGCAGCGACTGCTCGAAGATCTCCTCGACACCACGCGGATCGGCGAGCATCTGCCGCACCGCGGGAGCGTCGGGGTCGAAGTTGAAGTCCACCGGCTCGGTCAGCGGGGCGAGCAACCGCAGCAACTCGCTGGCCACATGACCGGGACCTCGCTGCCCCGCGGGCAGGTATCCCTGCGTGCTCTCACTGAACGGTCCGATCAAGACGAGCTCATCCACCTCCGGGGCCATCCCGCTGGCCACCGCCAGCCACGCCACCCACACCGAATGCGAGTGACCGATGACGCGGATCGGCTCGGGCAGGTCGGCGACCTGGTCGGCGAAAACCTCGGCCTGTTCGATCATCGGCCTGCCGGTGTCCTCCGGTTCGTAAGGCGCCCCGGTGCGGATCGGGCACCGCGCGTGCCCTCGCGGCTGCCCATCGCCCTTGCCAGCGTACGAGTAGTAGTAGACCTGCTCGCAGGTCAGGCCGAACCGTTCGGGTGGGATGTGGAACACCGCGCCCAGGCCGGAGGCCGAGTTGATACCCGACATGATCATCAGGGAGCCGTTGCGCTCCTCGGGCACCGGAGCCCGACCCGCATCGCGGGTGCCCACGAACACCGTGGCCGCGACGGTCATCGCCGTGCAGGCCGCGGTCAGCCGCCACCCCGCACCACGGCGTGCCGGGCGCCGCAGTAGCCCGATCGTCACCGCCGTGGCCATCGCCGAGACCGGTACCAGCGGCAATGCCAGCCGATCCCAAGTGTGGGCCAACCCTCCGATCGCGATCAGCACGGCCCCGTATCCCAACAGCGTGGCGACGCGTAATCCTTCGCGCCACGTCCCGGCCAGCGCGCTGCGCAGCCGCGTGGTGTGTTGCCACGGCACCGCCGCCGTCAGCACGAACACCACAGCGACCAGCCCCACCGCAGGCCAGAACACCCGCGCGTACAGCAACGCGAAACCGAGGTAGCCGAGCTGCGCAGCCAGCAGCAGCGGCAGGAACACCGTGCCGTAGAACGCGGCGGCGAACGTCAGGCGCGCGCGGCTCAACCCGCCGAGCAGCAGCGCGAGCACCACGATGCGCACCACGGCGACGAGCAGCAGCAACGCCAGGAACGCAGGCACGGATGTGGCGCCGGTCAGCAACAGCCGCAGATCCGTGTAGAGATCGACGGGCGGAAGCGCGACGAGGTGCGGCAGCCCCGACCAGACCGGGACTATCCCGGTGCCCGCGAGGAGCAGCACCACCACGGTGAGGCCGCCGAGCGGCCACACCCGCGCGAGCGTCATCCTGCCAGCCGCTCCCGCGCGTTCCTGGTCAGTGGCCGGTACATCGCCCGGGTACGTGCCCGGCCGGTCTCGCTTTCGCCGTCGCTGTCGTAGTACCACGCCTGCTCCCCCGCGCCCGGAACGCCCGCGGCGCGCAGCTCGTCCGTCCTTGGCCGGTACCAGTCCGTGACCGGGATCGAGTCGACGACATGCACGATATCCGGCCACTGCCCGGCGGTCAGCTCGGACAGCACACCGGCGATGCCAGCGCCGGTGAGCGTACCCCCTGGCAGCAAGGTCACCGCCGTCACCGCGAGCGTCCTCCCAGCAGCCGCCACACCGTAGGTGACAGCAAGGTCCACAGCGGAGTGATCGGTCAGCGCGTCGCTGACCGCCTGCGTGAACACCACCCCGCGCGAGGTGCCGATCACAGTGTCGCGGTTGTCCATCAACCAGTAGTCGCCTTCGGCGTCACGGACGAACAGATCCCCGGTGGGCACCCAGCGGTCGCCTGGCCGGAAAACGCTCCGCAGCCGCGGCTGATCGCCCTCCCAACCGGTGGCCGGATCGGCGAGCAGCAGCCCGACCTCCCCCGCCGCGCAGTGCCGTGCGAACCCCCGCTCGTCCTCGATCACGACGTCGCGTTCGGCGTCGAACGCGGCCAGCGCTACCTCCGCACTTCCCGGCAACGGCCGTCCTTTCGCCCCCGGTTTCGCCCCCGAGAGGTTGGCCAGCACCACATCGGCCTCGGTGGCGGCGTAGAACTCCAGCACGCGCGCCGGGCTGTACTCGGCGGTCACCCTGCGCCACAGACCACGCGGCATTCCCGAACCGACGAACAGCCGGATCGGCCCGTTCCGGTGGCGCTCCCCTGCACTCCCCGCTCCGGGGTCGCCCAGCAGCTTTCTGGGCAGAGTCCAGGTATAGGACATGACCGTCACGCCGTAACGGCGTACCTCCTCGGCGCACCGCGATGGGTCGAACCCTCGGGTCAGCGCGATCCGCGCTCCAGCGGCCACCGCACCACCGACGCTGGTCAGCAGCGCCGACGGGTGATGCAGCGGAGTCCCGCAGTACACCGTGTCGCTGCTGGTCAGCGCGGCCGCGGATGCGGTACCGAAGGCGGACATCGCCCATCGGTGATTGGTGATCATCTTGGTTTCCAGGTGTTCTCCCGACCCGCTGAACATCACGAACGCCAGATCCCGAGCACGGCCGGGGTTCGGCCGGTACCAGGCGGGCAGTTCGACGGTTCCGGGATCGATGCGCTCCATGTCGATTACGCGCTGGCCGAGCTCCTGCCCCAGCTCGCGGTCGGCGCCGCCACCGAGCACCAGCACCGGCACGCCGCAGCCCGACGCGTCCCGGAGATGCTGGGGATCGACAAGCACCGCGGAGACACGACCGAGCCGCAGCGCCGCACTGAGGTCGGCCACTGGCGGGAGCAGCACCCCCACCGCGCCGAGCCGCGACAGCGCCGCGATCGCGACCAGCGCGCTCGGGCGAGTGTCCATGAGCACGCCGACATGGTCACCTTCCCGGACACCGGTCCGGATCAGCCCGCGCACCACGTTGTCGATCCGCTCGGCCACCGCCCCGTTGGTGTGCACCCGGTCGTCGAACAGGAAGCACTCGCCTTGCGGGTCCCTGCTCGCCTGCTCGTGGAGCAACTGGCCGAGCGAGACCCGGGTGTTCGCCTGCAATCGACCCAGCCTGACGAGCCGGGGTACGGCACGGCTGGCCTCCTCGGCGACCTCGGTCGTCGCGCGGGCCGCACTCGCCGTGCGCTGTGCCACGTCCCGGCCGAGCTCGAAACCGGCACCTGCCAGTTGGTTGAGGCCGTTGGTGACCACCGAGGGCAGGCCGCCGCGTCGACGGTCTGCCTCCGCCGGATCGCGCAGCCGGGTCATCGCCTCGGGTGGTGCGCCCGCCGAGGAGCGCCAGTGCACCCACTGGGCGACGCTCGGCCAGGTCGTACGCATCGCTTCGGAGCCGACGACGAGCCCGAAGTGACCGGCCCGCACCGCCACCTCGTGCACATCCGCTTCCGGTGCCGCCCGGCCGATCCCGCGCACCGCCGCCGGTTGGCCGATGTCGTCGATCTCACCGACGAACACCAGGATCGGGCAGGTGATATCGGCGAGCGTCACGGTGCGATCACCGATGACGAACCCACCGGTGACCATGCGGTTGTGCACGAAGAACTGGCGGAGCAACTCCACGATCGCCGGCCCTGACCACGCCACCCAGCCTTCTGCCTCCAGGAACCGCCGCTGCCGCTCCCTGCCGAGCAGCGCCTCCCTGTCGTGAAGCTGGCGCAGGAAATCCAGCCGCGCGCGCACCGCCTTGACCGGATCGAGTAGCCGGAACCCTGCCCGCGCGGCCCACCCGGGCAGGGCGAGGCGGCTGAACACGTGGTCGGCGAGGAACTCCGCACCGGTGGTCACCACGTTCTCCGGCAGGCCGAGCGGTGCGGCGGCCAGCGGATCGGCCGGGCTGCCGAAGGTCACGATGCCCGCCACCCTGTCGGACTTGCGGTAGGCGGCCGCCTGGTAGCAGAACATCCCACCTTGCGAGTACCCCGCCAGGTACACCGGGCTGCCGGTGTGCTCGGCGACGAGCTCGATCGCCTCGCTGACGGCCACGACGTGATCGGTCAGCGAGCGCGTCAACCCCCCTGCCTCCCGGTCGGGTGCGCCGAAGTCGATCACCCACGCGTCCAGGCCCCCACGGTGCAGCTCGGCGACGGCGCTGGTCGACGGCGCTACGTCGTAGACATCGGCGGCGAGCATCATGGGGGGCACCAGCAGCACCGGCGGCCGCGACGTGGCGGTTGCAGGGAAGTACCTGCGCAGCCGGAACATGCGCCTGCGCTCGACCACCCGGTACTCGGACGGCTCCTCGCCGGTGTCGAGGCCACCGAATCGCAGTACCTCCAGGCCGTTCTGCGCGATCGCGATCAACCGATCCAGCGCCCCGGTCACCGCCGCACTCCCTGGCGCCATCCCGACGCTCCTTCCGTTGCTACCGGCTCGATGGCCGGGCCGAACACCGGGTGCTCGCACCAGTGATCACCCGCGCCCCACAGTCGACGGTAGCCGGTCGAGCAGCGTTTCCTCATCTTCAGTACCGCGACAACCCGCACCCTAGTCGCGACGCGTACCTGCGCGGTAACGCCCAGCGGCGGGATTCGCGGGAGTGCCGAGCGCACCGCCACCCCGCAGGCTCGGCGGTACCCCTGCGACTCTGTGACGGGTGCGATGTAGACGCATCCGGCGACGGAACCGGCGGCGAGCCAGCTGGCTGGCTCGCCGCCTCCGGTCATCCAACCCGAGCGGTGTCCCGCACCGGCGTGAACCTTGCCCGTACCCACCCGACCGGGGGATGCCAACTACCCGTTCCAGCCTTTCCTCTCGCGAGCGGTTCGGAGCAGACTGGGATGTGCCCCGGGCACGCCACCGGTACACCGGTACGCCAGCACGGGCGCGCGCAACCGACACGAGGAGGTCACCATGACAACCGCGCGCGAGATCATGCACCAGGGTGCGCAATGCGTCGGCGAGCACGAATCGCTCCAGGCGGCGGCGCGGATGATGCGGGAGCTCGATGTCGGGGTGCTGCCGATCTGCGGCGACGACAACCGGCTGCACGGCATGCTCACCGACCGGGACATCGTGGTCAAATGCCTTGCCGAGGGCAAGGACCCTGCCATCACCGAGGCACGCGCACTGGCCAGGGGCAAGCCGTTCTGGGTATCGGTCGATGCCGACGTCCGCGACGTGCTGGCCATGATGCGCGAGCATCAGGTCCGCAGGCTCCCGGTCATCGACGATCACCAGCTGGTCGGCATCATCACTGAAGCCGATATCGCCAGCCACCTGCCCCCCGAACAGGTCGGCCGGTTCGTCGAATCCGTCACCACGATCAACTGAGCCACACGCCCGCGGTGCGGGCCCGCGGCTTTCCAGCGTGGGCGCGAGCCGAAGGACTCCCCGGGTACCGAATATGTACCGAAGGAGGCCTTCGGCTCGACCCCGCCGGTGACGCGCCCGAGCCTCAGCTCGCGAGCGCGCCGAACGGGACGGTCAGGCAGGCGACCCTGTCGCCCGCGGTTCCCGCCTCGCCGGGTTCGGTGGCCGTCTCCGGTTCCTGGTGCAGCACGATCGACTCCGGAGCGTCCTCGGCGAACCCGAACGGGACCTCGGTGGTGACTTCGCCGTCGCCGTCGTCATCGGTGACCACATCGAGCCAGATCTCGTTGTCCGGGTTCGCGTACTCGGGATCGGTCGACGGGTCGTCCGGAGTGGCCGCCGGGTCGATCTCGTGCTGGTAGTGCGGCCCGGAATCGCCTCCGTCGGTGCCGCACGGGTCGGTATGCGCGTGAACCGCGTACCCCCTGTCGGACAGCAATCCCGAAACGCGCAGGGTGACCTCGGTCGCGGCGGCGTCACTCTCGGCCATGATGGTCAGCTCGGCGCCTTCCGGGGCCAGCTCGCTGTCGTATGTGTACGCGTCATCCGCGGCCTCCGGGGCGGCGAGGGTGCCGGTGTGGCTGAGTTCTCCACGTTCGTCTCCGTTGCCACAGGAAGCGACCAGCAGCCCGAGCGCCGCGAGCACTGCTACCGACCGGAGCGCCGCGGTATCGCGGTGTGCAGTAGTACGCATACGCCCAGTATGCGCCATCACCATCTCGCCCGATCAGGGGACCTCGTTACGCCATACCGCCGTACGGTATGCACGAATCGGCCGAAATGTTCGATCGGAAAGGTACGTACCGATACCCAATCGAATCCGCATTGTTCGGTTGACGGGCGCGCCGCACAGTTGTTTCGGGAATCACGACGAATGCGTTCCCAGCGACACAGAACGGCACACGACCTGTGCCGTCCCGGAAGCGGTAATTTCCGCCCGAAACGAACGGAGAACCGGATGACAGTGAAACGTGTAGTCGGCATCACCGGCAGCACCGCCGTCGCGCTCGGCCTACTCACAACCGGCTCGATCCCGGCGACAGCGACGGATTCGCCTGCAACTCCGGCGGGGATGGATGCTCAGGCAGCGACGGCGATGAGCCAGGACCTCGGTGTCGAGCAGCAGCAGCTCGACGAGCGCCTGGCACGGCAGGACGAAGCCATCACCTCTTACGAATCCCTGAGCGAGCGCCTCGGCGAGGCCTACGGTGGCTCGTACTACGACGCCGAGCGCGGCACGCTGGTCGTCGGGGTGGCGGATGCCTCGCGAGCCGAGGCCGTGCCGGCTGACGCGATTGTGCGGACAGTGGACCACAGCATGACCGAGCTCAGCTCCGCTGTGGACACGTTGAACGCCGACGAGCCGCACGCACCACGGGGGATCACCAGCTGGGGAATCGACCCGGAAACCAACTCGGTCACCGTGACCGTGCTCCGCGGCCACGCCGGTGCGGCCGAGTCGTACCTCGACCAGGTCGGGATGGATCCGGCGATGTTCCGCATCGAACGGACCGACCAGGCTCCGCAGCGGTTCAACGACGTCGAAGGCGGCGAGAGCTACCAGATGAACCAGGGCAGCTGCTCGATCGGCTTCTCCGTGGAGGGCGGGTTCCTCACCGCGGGACACTGCCCGGAGATGGGTGGTCCGGACCTGCGCAAGGACGGGCAGCGGTTGGGAACCGCGACCGACTGGGTGTTCCCCGGCGCGGACTGGGCGTTGGCCAGCACCACCGACGCCTGGAACCTGACACCGCGCGTATCGGGCATCGGTACCGTCAGCGGCGGCGACGAGGCACCCGTCGGCGCCGAGGCCTGCAAGTCCGGTGCGACCACCGGCGTCACCTGTGGCACCATCCAGGCCAAGAACCAGACCGTGCGCTACCCGGAGGGCGCGGTGCACGGCCTGACACAGACCAGCATCATCGCCCGCCCCGGCGACTCCGGTGGCTCGGTGATGGCAGGAAACCAGGCACAGGGCATGGTCTCCGGTGGTGACGACACCACCATGTTCTTCGAGCCGGTCGATCGCGCGCTCGGTGCCACCGGTGCCCGATTGATCACCGGCTGACGGTCGATTGATTACGTAGCCATACCTAGCCGTCTCCGTATTGTATTCGCCGATCCCAGGCAGGAAGGTTTGTCGCAGGAATTTCGGGCATTCCCGATTCCTGCGACAAACCCTGCAGATCGCTACGCGAGCGCCACAACGCGTAGCCCAACCCTAACTGGAGACAGCTATGAAGATGGCACGAGCAGCCGGCACCACCGGCGCAGCCGTCATGGTCTTCGGTGTGCTCACTGTCGGCGCGATCCCGGCAGGAGCGTCATCCGAAGCATCCCCGGCGGATCCGGCCAACGGATCGGGCCCGTCGGTGAGCACCGAGGTACTGGACGCCGTCCAGCAGGATCTCGGCACCACCCGCTCGCAAGCGGCCGAGCAGCTGGCGAGCCAAGCGACCGCCACCACGCTCCGGGCGCAGCTCGACGACGCGCTCGGCGAGGCGTTCGGCGGCGCCTACTACGACGAGGCCAGCCAGGAGCTGGTCGTGGGCGTCACCGATCCCGCAGAGGTCGCGCGGGTGACGAGCGCGGGGGCCGAAGCCACCGTAGTCCGACACAGCATGGAACAGCTCGACAACGCGGTGACGAAGCTCAACCGGGAAGAGTCGGCGGCACCCGAGACCGTCACCGGCTGGGGGATCGACACCACCACCAACTCGGTGACCATCACGGTGGCCGAAGGCGCCACGGGTGACGCGAAGAGCTTCGCCGCCCGGGCGGGCGTAGCCCCGAGCAAGGTCGCTGTGGAGGAGAGCGCAGAGCAGCCGAAACTTCTCAACACCGTGCGGGGCGGCGAGGCCTACTTCATGCCGCGCAGCCGCTGCTCGGTCGGTTTCTCGGTGCAGGGTGGTTTCCTGACCGCGGGACACTGCCCCGCGATGGGCGGCACGACCCTGAGCAAGGATGGGCGGCACCTTGGCACCGCCAACCAGTACCGATTCCCCGGCGCCGACTGGGCACTGGCACGCGTGACGCGGGCCTGGACACCGCTGCCTCAGGTCGTCAGGCTCGGTACCGTGCGAGGCGCGCAGGAAGCCCCCATCGGCGCCCGCGCCTGCAAGTCCGGCTCCACCAGCGGGGTGACCTGCGGCACAATCCAGGCCAAGAACCAGACCGTGCGTTACCCGCAGGGAGCTGTCTTCGGGATGACGCAGACCAGCATCCACGCCCGTCCCGGTGACTCCGGCGGTTCGGTCATGGCCGCGGGCGGCCAGGCGCAGGGTATGGTGTCGGGCGGCAGCCAGACCACCATGTACTTCGAGCCGATCCAGCGAGCACTACGCGCCACCGGCGCCCGACTGCTCACCGGCTGAGCACTGCGCGGCGGGACACTGCACACCGGCGGGGCATCCCACAGGGGTGCCCCGCTACGCGGCTACGTGCGCGGTCACGCCTCCTCGGGCCTCTCCAGGTCTCCTCCTCGAGGCCCGCTACCCCGTCACCGTCAGCTCGACCGGCGCAGCTCGAGCCGCGATCGCACACCCAACTTGCGGAGCACCCGCGCCACGTGATGTTCGGCGGTGCGCGGGGACAGGAAAAGCACCTCCGCGATCTCCCGGTTCGTCAGTCCCCTGGACAGCAGCCCGGCTACCTCCTTTTCGCGCGGCGACAGCGCGTCGCCGTACCCCCGCCGTCCCCGGCGTGAGCCTGCGGCGCCACCGGAGGTACGGATCGCATGGCGGCAACGGGCGGCATCGCGTGTGGCACCGAGACGTTCGAACTCCTCTGCAACCGGGGTGAGCAGCTCCGCTTGCCCCGCACCACCCGACCGCGCCCGGCAGCGGGCCGCGTACTCCGCTGCCACGGCCGCGTGATAGGGCGCGGGCAGCGCGGAGTACCGGCACTGTGCCGCGTCCAACGGCTCGTAGGCCTGGCACGATCCCTGCGACCACCGGTAGTAGATACCCTGTCCGGCGGGCACCGCAGCGTGCGCCAGCGGCGCCTCGCGATCACGCACCCCGTCGGTGAACTCGTCGAGCACCGTCCTCGCTTCGCGCAGCCGCCCGACCCGGCCGAGCGTGTCGATCAGCACCGGGGCCAGGTGAGCTCCCCACAGCCAAACCTCCTTGCGGCGCAGGATCGACCAGGCTCGCAGCCCCACGTCCTGCGCCTTCCGCGCTTCGTCACGGGACAGGTGCATTCGTGCCATCGCGGCGGCCACGGCAAGCACACGGGGAAGGTAGCCGCACGGGTGGGTCAGCAGCGGCCGGTCAAGGGCCGTGGCCGCGGTGTCCCACTCACCCTTCGCAACGGCCAACACGCCCCTGGCGCACCACAGCTCGGCGCTGACGAAGTCGATGTCGGCATAGCGGTCCAGCAGCTCGGTGCATCGCTCGTCGAGACCGCTCCAGGTCCCCGTCAACCAGCAGAGGCGCACATCAAGGGCGTGGCCGACCGCGGCCAGGTACGAGGAGAGGTCGTTGCCCTTGGCCAGCCGGAGCGCGCTGGTGACGAACCGTCGCGCGCGGGTGAAGTGCCCAACCCACGACAGCGCGTCGGCCAGGTACAGGTGCGCCCTGGTGAGGTAGTAGTGCTCGTCGGTGGACCGCGACTCGGCCGGTAACTCCGCGATCCGGGGCCACACCCCCGGCGTGCCGATCTGGATGAGGTTCTGGAGCTGGTTGGCCAGGACGTTGGTACGCGCCGGGCAGTCCGGCATGTCGTCGAGTGCGGCCTCCACTCCCTCGACCCAGGGGAGGTGGTCGTCCAGCGGCAGCTCCCCGCCCTGGGCCTGACCGAGGGCGGACTTGGCGTGCAACACGGTGTGCGGGTCCGACTCGCACAGTTCCTCCACGGCGACCGCCAGGTGCCTACGACCGGTGTGCAGCAGATCAGGTTGGCGGATCATGAGCACGCCCAACCGCGTGCGGATCTGCCCGCGGGTGACCAGCGGCAGGCGTTCGTCGTCGACCATCCGCTCCAGCAGCTCGGTCACATCGCGCCGTCCCCTGGCCACCAGCGCGGCCTTGCTGAGGTTGCGCGCGAGCACGCCGCGCCGCTTGGTGCTGAGTGTGGCCTCGGAAAGCAGCTCGTGCAGGATCTCAACCGCGGCTGTCGGTTCCCCTATCTCCCTGGCCTGCTCGGCGGCCGCTTCCGCGGTGTCGACCCACCGGTCGTGCTGCCCCGCAGCCCGGTAATGTTCGGCGATCCAGGCCAGCGGTGGAGGCTCGCGCCTGCCGAGCACCTCGGCGGCACGCAGGTGCAGGTGGCGCCGCTGCGGCCCGGGCATCCCCTCGTACACGGCCTGGCGCGCGAGCGCGTGCCGGAAGTCGTAGAGGTTGGGGCTTGCCTCCACCAGCACCCCGGCACGCAACGCATCCAGCAGCGCCGCCCCCGTCCGTGCCACCGATCGCCCGGTCACGGCGCTGAGGGTTTCCACGTCGACCGAACGCCCCATGACCGCTACCGCTTGGGCGGTGCGTACGGTACTGCTGCACAGCGGCGCCATCCGCTCGTCCATGGCATGGCTGAGCAGGACCGGAACACCCAGCGCGGCCGGAAGGCTACGGGTCACCTCGCGAGCGGCGCCGTTACCGGTGGGGACGCTGCCCGCGCCGTCGGCCAGCGCGCGCAGCACCTCTTCGATCACGAACGGGATGCCCGCGGTGCGCTCGTGCAGCCCGGCCACGAACTCCTCCGACACCGAGTCGGTGCCGAGCATGGACCGCACCAGGTCGGCCACGTCGGCCACGCCGAGCGGGGCCAGCCGGATCACCGTGCCCCTGGTGTCGTGCTGCGGCCGGTGCGCTGCTCCGACCGGGCTCCCGCTGCCGTCGTGCTGGTCGGTCCGGTAGCTCACCACCACCGACAGCGACTCCGGCATGGCCGCGGTCAGGAAGCTCAACACATCGCGCGTCCCGTCGTCGGCCCAGTGCGCGTCCTCGACGACCAGGACGGTGCGGCCACACGCAGCCAGCACCTCCCGGATCGCGCGATAGAGTCGGTGCCGCTCGGCACTGGCATCGGGGAGGTGTTCCGGGCGGGCAGGCAGGCAGTGGGCCAGTTCCGGTAGCAGCGGGCGCAGCACCCCCGCGAGGGGGCTCAACCCCTCGCGTCGCTGTAGCCTGCGTTCGGTGCCGCGGAGTGCGTCGAGGATGGGGCCGTACGAGCACGGATCGCGGAACGGCTGGCACGCGCCGGTGAGCACGCACCACGAGCGCAACGTCGGTAACGCGCACAGTTCGTCGATCAGCCGCGTCTTACCGATGCCTGCCTCGCCCTCGAGAAGCACCAGGGCAGGCGGGGTGTTGACCGCGTCGAACAACGCCCCCAGCTCCGCCGATCGTCCCACAAGCACCGGTGGTCCGGTCCGGACGGTCACCGCCGACCCGGTCAAGTCGAGCTGCGCCGATCCCGTCGCCATAGTTTCGTGCTCACCCACTGATCCGACTCGAGCTCGCAACCGCCCGTCAGAGCGGCAATCCATCTGAGTTCATCGAGCTTCCCGTGTTAGGGCGGCGAGTCTAGTGCAATAACATGTGTTATTGCACTCGGTCGAGGGACGGTCAACTACTCACAGTGATCGGCCTTGCGCCAGGTCACGCCCGGTCAACTCCGGAAAGGGCCACGATGTCCGGGATTTCAAACTGGCAACTATCACCCATCAGGGTTATAACGATCGTCGTGCTTTCCCGGTGGTGACGTGGCCGCTGTCGAGCAGCCGGTCAGTGCGCGTACCAAGCACGTCCTTCGACGGCGGCGATGCCTGAGCGGCAGTCGCGCTCGACCGCGCGGTGGTTGCGAAGCCTGCCGACGATGCCGAACGGTTCCAGCCCAGCCCCGGGCTCCCCCTCGGCCCGAGCGATGGTGAGCGTCTCGCCGTGCAGCGCACCACAGCGGTACCACGGCTCCCACCGCTCGAAATCGGGGCTGCGCCGGTGCGCGTAGGCACACACGTCCAGCCCGTCGCCTTCCAGCAGGTTCCCGTCTTTGGGCCAGATATCGATCCGCTCGCCGGGGGTGTCGGGCCAGACCTTCGCAGTGACCACACCGATCCGCGGCTCGCCGTCCCGGTCACGCACGAGCAGCGCGTCCCGCGGTTCGGACCGTGCCGGTAGCCGGTAGGTCTCGGCCACCTCCGGCAACGTCACCAGTACGCGGGGCACCCACCACCAGTTCTCCCTGCGCGCCATCAACCCGTCCGCGCGCAACCGCGTCGGAGGGTGCTTGACGATCTCCTGATCGAGCAGCTGCGCCACGAACGTCGAACCCTCCAGATCGTGGGTGACCTCGGCGCGGCCGAGGGCAACCGCCGCGTGCGCATCGTCGCCGAGGACATCTGCTTCGGAGACGCTCAACGCGACCATTCGACCCGTGAGCCCGTCGGCAGCAGCCAGGTGCGCGTACGGCAACGCCACGCACGGCATCCCGTCCAGCTCGAGGGGAACCACAGGCAAACCGGTGGGGCCGTTCACGTCGATCCAGGACAGCTCCCCCACCGTGGCGCGTCGCCACAGCGAGCTGAAATCCGGCATGTCATACCCGCTTTGTGTGATCGCCATCTCGTGCTAAGTTGCATCGACTCTAACCGATGACACCGCAACCGCCCCCGGCGCACAGGAGTCTCACGGAGGTACCTTCAGATGCCCGCGGTGATCGTGCTACTGGTGGTTCTGGCGATCTACGCTCTCGGTTACCGGTATTACTCCTCCTATCTCGCGCGGCGCGTGTACGCGCTCGATCCCGCGTACGTCACGCCCGCCCACCGGTACTCCGACGGCGTCGACTTCGTACCCACCAACAAACACATCGTCTTCGCCCACCACTTCATCTCCATCGCGGGGGCCGCTCCGATCGTCGGTCCCGCCATCGCGGTCTTCTGGGGATGGCTTCCCGCGTTGCTGTGGGTCGTGCTCGGCACGGTCTTCGCGGCAGGCGCCCACGATTTCGGGGCTCTCGTGGTCTCGCTGCGACACAAGGCACGCAGTATCGGCACGGTGGCGCGCGATGTGATCAGCACTCGCGCGCGCACGCTGTTCTTGCTCATCATCTACTTCCTGGTCACCATGGTGAACGCGGTGTTCGCGGTCGTCATCGCGACGTTGCTGGTGAACAACCCGGAGGCGGTACTGCCCGTCCTGCTGACCATCCCGCTGGCCATCGGTGTCGGACAGTACGTCTACCGCAAGCGCACGGCCGCACTGCTGCCCTCACTGCTCGCGCTTGTGATCGTCTACTCGGCGATCTGGCTCGGGCAGCACGTCCCGATCACCGTGGACCCCATCGCGAACGCTGTCGGGCTGCAACCCATGACGGTGTGGATCCTGCTGATCTTCGCCTACACGTTCTTCGCCTCCCGGCTTCCCGTCTGGGTGCTGCTGCAGCCGAGGGACTACATCAACCAGCAGCAGATGGTCCTGGCACTGCTGGTGATCATGCTCGGGGTACTCATCGGGTGGAACACGATCGCCGCTCCGGCCGTGCACGACGTCCCCGAAGGCTCACCGCCGTGGTTCCCGTTGCTGTTCATCACGATCGCCTGCGGTGCGGTGTCCGGCTTCCACAGCCTGGTCTCCTCGGGGACCACGGCCAAGCAACTCAACAAGGAATCAGACGCGCGTTACGTCGGCTACTTGGGATCGCTCGGTGAGGGCACCTTGGCGCTATGCTCCATTCTGGCCGCGACCGCGGGCGTGGTGGCGCTGTCGGCCACGCCGGCCGCCGACTGGCAGGCGCGCTACGCCGACTGGGAGACGGCCTCCGACGGCGCGCTGGGCACGTTCACCGAAGGCGTCGCCGGGTTCGCCAACAACCTCGGTGTCCCGGTGGCCATCGGCACCGTGTTCGCCGCCGTCGTCGTGATCAGCTTCGCGGCGACCAGCCTCGACACGGCAGTGCGGCTGCAACGCTACATCGTGCAGGAGATCGCCGAGATGGTCGGGCTGCGCGCGGTGGCACGCAACCTCACGCTGGCCACCGCGGTGGCGCTGAGCCTGCCCATCATACTGGCCCTGCTACCGGGCGATTTCGCGTTCGGCACGTTGTGGCAGCTGTTCGGCACCACGAACCAGCTCACCGCGGGACTGGCGCTTGCGGTGATCGCGGTGTGGGTGACCAGGCGCCGCCGGAACCCGATCGTGATCCTCATCCCGCTGGTGTTCCTGGTGACCATGACCTCGTGGGCGCTGCTCATCCAGCTGCACGAGTTCGCCACCAGCGCGGACCCGCTGGAGGTCTTCCTGCTCGCCCCACTGGACGCGATCATCTTCCTGCTCGCGGTATGGCTGATCATCGAGGCCGCTGTGGCGCTGCGCAGGGCATGGGCCGCGCGTGCCGTCGAAGCCGACGCCGGCGAGGAATCCGCCGTGCGAAGCGGGGAGCACGATGACCGGTGAGCCCGGTGTTCCGGGCCGTTCCCGCGGTCGCCCCGGAGCCACGGGAGCCGTGGGAGCCGTGGGAACGGCCCGCTCGGTGGCCGCGAAGCTGCGCCGGGCATGGCGGCGCGCGGAGGAGCTGTTCGACGCCGTGTTCACCGCGCGGTGGGGTCCGTCAGCCAGGAGAGCGGCACGGGACCAAGCCGATACACTGCGCGCGCTGGTACTGCTTGAGACCTTGGGGGTCGACAACCCCGTTCGCTACGAGACACTGGAGCTGATCCCCTACCTCGTCGCCGACCTCCACGAATGGCACCGGCGCATGGGCAAGGAGGAGTTCGGGGATCCCGGAGTGTGCTGTTGACCGTTCCCGGTTCCCACCACGTCCCGGCACCAGTGGTGATCATCGGAGGTAAGGGCGGTGTCGGCAAGACCACCGTCGCCGCGGCCACCGCGCTGGCACTGGCCGGATCCGGTCGCCGCACGCTGCTGGTCTCCACCGATCCGGCGCACTCACTAGCCGATGTCCTCGGGCGCCCGCTGGGCGAGGCGCCGCGGCGGGTCACAGAACAGCTGTGGGCAGTGGAGCCGGATCCCGAGGCGATGGTTCGCGCCAGGATCAAACAGGTCGGCGACGACGCGGCCGCGGCGTTGCCACGCTCCGTGATGCCAGCCGTGCAGCGCCAGCTCGACGCCGCGGCCGCTGCCCCCGGAATGGCGGAGTCCGCCCTGAGCGATATGCTCACTCGCTCCCTCGATCAGGTGAATAATTCCTGGGAACACGTCGTCGTGGACAGTGCCCCCACCGGGCACCTCCTGCGCATGCTCGAACTCCCCGACCTGCTCACCACCTGGGTGCGCGGGCTGGCACGGCAACGCGAACGCGCCATCGCCGCCGACCGTATCGCCGGGGACATCCTCGGCTCGCCGGAGGAGTCCGACGACCCGTTGCTCAACCGACTCCACGAGCGCCGCCGCAGGCTGGAACGCACGGCGACCCGCCTCCGCACCGAGGCTTGCGTGCATCTCGTATTGCTACCCCGCCGCATGGTGCTGGCCGAGACGGCTCGCGCCGCCGCAACACTGACCGGGGGCGGTTTCACCCTCGGCCATGCCGTGCTCAACCAAACGACATCTACATCGGACAGCGAGTTCACCGAACGCGCGCGAGTGGAGCTCGCGGTACCGGGCATCGTCCGGCTACCCGAGGTGGAGTCCGAACCGATCGGCATCGAACGGCTGGGCGTGCTGGGCGAATTGCTGTCACAGCAAGGCGTTCCCGCGGCGGCAGCGGGCAGTTCGACGTCCGGCCCGTCGGTGGACAACCGGTGAGGCGACAGTCGCGTGAGTACAACGAATAGATAGCGACCGCTACAGCGAGCTGCCGCACGGTCGCTCACTGGCGTACAGTCAGTAGCACCGCGGGGTGAGCACAGTCCGGTGTTGGGAGGCTGCGGTGAGTGGTTTCGGAATCGACTTCGGCACCGCGAACACGGTCGTCGGGCGCCCCAACGGGGGCATCATCTACGACGAACCGTCGGTGATGCTGATTCGCACGAACGAACCGTACCGGGCGATCCGGGTCGGGAAGGAAGCACGGGAGCTCATCGGGCGCACCCCGTCAGGGTTCACCACGGTGCGACCGATGCGCGACGGCGTGATCGTCGATCTGGAGTCGGCACGCGCGTATATCGGCGCGATCATCCGCAAAGTGACCGACCGGTGGCAGCGGTGGCTACGTCCCCGTGCGGTGATCGCCGTACCGGCGGGAGCCACGACCCTGGAACGCCGGGCACTGCTCGAGGTGGCACACGAGGCGGGCCTGCGCAAGGTCGCCGTGCTGCCCGAGCCCGTGGCAGGCGCGCTCGGCTCCGGCGTCAACCCCGTCGAGCCCCGTGCTCACCTCGTCGTGGACGTCGGCGGTGGGACCTCGGAAATCACCGGCTTCTGCTTCGGCGGGATCCTCACCCACCGCAGCTGCCGTGTCGCAGGCGACGAGCTGACCAACGCGCTGTACCAGCACCTGCGCGCCGAGCACCAGATCGTGGTCGGCGAACTCACCGCCGAGGACATCAAGATGGGCATGAACGGTGAGGCCGAGCCGTCGCTCGTCGTGGAAGGCCGCGACGCAGCGACCGGCCGGGCTCGGCTCGTCACGCTGAACACCGACGAGATCATGGATGCCCTGCGACCGACCACGACCGAGATCGTGCACACCCTCACCAGCTGCCTCGAGGACCTGCCCGCGCAAGCGGTGGGCGACATCATGGCCGAAGGCGTGCTCGCCATCGGTGGTGGATCCCAGCTACGCGGGTTCACGATGCTGCTCGAGGAGGCTTTCGGCTTCCCGGTGAAACAATCCGACCGGCCACTGGCCTGCGTCGCGGAGGGAGCGACCGCCGCACTGTCGCAGCCGGACGTGGTGGCCGCGTACGGCTACTGAGCCGGATCCCCACCGCCGGGGCGGCCCGTGGTCGGGCCGCCCCGGCGTGATTATCCGTGCGCCGCCGTTCCCGCAGAGTCCGCCGCGCCCGCGGGGTTTGCGGTCGCTTCTGGGATCGCTCGGGGATTCGCCGGGCGCTAGCGGTTGTCCGCGAAGTACTCGAGGATGTCGCTCACGACCGGCCCCGAGGTGGACGAGCCGAACCCGCCACCTCGCACGAACACCGTCACCGCGATCTCGGGGTCCTCGGCGGGAGCGACCGCGCTGAACCATGCGTGCGGTTCGTCGTTGCCGTCCGACGGATCCTCCGCCGTCCCGGTCTTGGCCATCGACGTGATCGGCAGCTCGTCCAGCTGCCCTGCCGTACCACCCGTGACGGCGGCACGCATACCTTCCTGAACCGAGTCGAGCTCAGCGGAGAACGACAACTCCCGCGGCTCAGCGGAATCGATGCCGTTGAACTCGTCGCGGCCGAAGCCTGCCGCGAGCTGCGGCGTCACCACCTCACCGCTGGCCAGCGCTGCCGTCCAGCGTGCCGAGTGCAGCCCGGTCACCGTCAGCGGCCCCTGGCCGATGCCCATCAGTACCGTCGAGCCCGCGTACCAGTGGCCACCGATCTGCTCCACGGAATCCGGCGTACCGAGGAACCCCGCGCTCTCCCCGGGCAGGTCGATACCTGTCGGCCTGCCCACTCCCAGCTCCTCGGCGACGGCGGAGATCCGCTCCGGGCCGAGTTCGAGAGCCAGCTTGTAGAAGTACACGTTGTCCGACATCGCGATGGCGTCGGTCAGGTTGTGCGGCCCCATGGGGCGCCAGTTGTCGAACGTGTGCCCGCCGAACGAGAAGCTACCTCCCGTAGGGATCACTCGATCGGGCGGGAATCCGCCGTAGGCCGCGTTGGCCGCGGCCACAACGATCTTGTAGGTCGACCCCGGCGGCAACGGCACCTGCGAGTTGTGCTCGTGCATCGGCAGGCCGGGACCGTCCATCGCGGCCGCGATCTCGTCCGAGTCGAGCGGCGGTACGTAGACGTTGTTGTCGTAGGCCGGCGTGCTCGCCATGGCCAGCACGGCACCGGTACGCACGTCCATGGCGAACGCGCCGCCGAGATCACCCGTGCTGGTCGCCACCGCCTCCTGCAGCGACTCCGTGGCCACACGCTGCATATCGAGATCGAGATGCAATCGCAGATGCTCGCCGGGGACGGGATCGACACGTTCGGCGGCAGCGGCCGGGCGCCCCTCCGGATCCACGTACACGCACTGCCTGCCGTCGGTGCCCCGCAGCAGTGCGTCGTACTGCTGCTCCAGCCCGGTTCGGCCGACCATCGCCCCCAGCGGCAATCCGGGCGAACGGTGCATGTCGGCCGGGGTTCCCACGCCCACGAACCCCAGCATCGGCCCGAGCATCTCCCCGTGCGGGTAATGGCGGCGCTGTGAGGGAGCCACCAGCACGCCAGGCAGGCCCGCCTCGGCAACCCGCTCACCGGTTTCCGGTTCGACGGTGGCCACCTCCACATGGAGCTCGTCCGAGCGCGCCATGGCCTCGCGCAACGCCGAGGGAGAGTCGTCGACCAGCTCGGCGAGCCGCCGCACAGCGCCGTCGTCGCCGTCGGGAAAGAGGCCGGGCACGACATGGATCTCCTGCCGGTCCTGGTTGGCCGCCAGGATCTCGCCGTCGCGGTCCTGGATGGTGCCGCGCTCGGCGGGCAGCCGGATGCAGCGGGTCATCTGGTCCTCACCCTCCTGGCGTAGCTCTTCGCCCCTGGCGACCTGCACGTGCCAGGCGAACGCCGACATCGCGACCAGGTTCGCGGTGAGCACCAGCGCCCCGGTCCGCGCCAGCCGCGGGTGGTGACGTTCGCGTGGTGGCGGTGCCCACAGCGGCCGGTCGTGCCCATCCCTGCGAGCCGCGAGCACCATGCCGAGCGCGACAAAGTGCACCATCGCGACCGTTCCCCCGTAGCTGAACAGCGGGATGGGCAGGCCGGTGTGGGGGAGCAGCGTCAGGTTGGCCGCGATGGACACCAGCGCGTGCAGCCCGAACATCGCCGCCACACCCGCGGCGATGAGCGCGGCTTCCGGGCTGCGCGCCATCCTGCTGGCCTGCGCCGCCCGCCACACCAGCACGAGGATCGCGGCCACCACGACGAGCCCACCGAGCAAACCCCAGGCATGTACCACGCTGGCGAAGGCCAGATCGTGCTCACGCTCCGGCAGGTAGGACGCACGCAGGTCGAACAGCGGCTCCCGTGCCCGGCCGAGCAGTCCGCCGCCCGCGATGGCGATCTCGGCCTGCAACGCCGCCCAGCCTGCGCCTTCGGCGTCCCGCGCCCCCGAGGCGTACGCTTCCAGCCGATCCAGCTGGTACGGCCGCAGCACCAGTAGGGTCAGCGGGAGCGCGGCCATCGCCAGCCCGAAGATCGGCAGCAGCGGCAGCAGCGGCACCCGGGCCAGCACCACGACGAACGCGGCGATCACCGCGAGCACCAGCGCCGTTGACAGGTCCGGCTGCAGCGCCGTCAGCGCGACCGGTACGGCCGTCAGGCCGATCGCCCCCAGCAATCGCAGTTTGGAGTAACCGCGTGCCAGCAGGTGCGCCAGCAGCAGCAACACCCCCAGCTTGGCGATCTCGGACGGCTGCACGGTCAGCACACCCAGATCGAGCCATCGCTGTGCGCCCTTGACGGTGTGACCGGCGACCGGGACCGCGAACAGCAGCGCCACCGACACCAGGTAGACGATCCATGCCAGCCTCGGTAGCGCCTGCACCCGCAGCCGGG
The DNA here is from genome assembly GCF_033042135.1 of Haloechinothrix sp. LS1_15. Taxonomy (NCBI): domain Bacteria; kingdom Bacillati; phylum Actinomycetota; class Actinomycetes; order Pseudonocardiales; family Pseudonocardiaceae; genus Haloechinothrix; species Haloechinothrix sp. LS1_15. Next base: position 247,456 of record NZ_WBXM01000007.1, read on the forward strand.
CCAGCAACACCATGACGCTCAGCCCGACCACGCCGACCAGCGCGTGCCGGATCGCCAGCGTGGTCATGCCCAGCGCGACCAGGTTAGCCAGGCCGAGCAGCACCAGCGTCGCCGCGGCCCCGACGATCCACGGGTCGACGACGCGCCGCTCCGGTTCACCCCCGCTGGGACGGCGAGCTAGGCCACCGCCGTGCCTGCTCGCGCTGTGACCGCGCATGACCGCCCCCTCAGCACGTTCCTCCGTCATCCGGCACATCGAGCGGTGGTGATGACGCCCTCGCGGGCTCGTCGGTCACCGCCACCACCGCCAGCGCCGAACCGTCCGGCAACTCGGGCCTGCTGATGCCGTACACCTGCCCCCATCCCGATTGCGCGGTGACAGCCATGCCCGGCTGCTCCTCGATCGAGCCGCTGCACCGGTCCACGATGTGCAGCGACCAGCTCACCTGCCGGACAGCAGGCTCCCGTTCCAACACGACATCCACCCGCACCGTGCACGTCTCACCCGGTTCACAGGCCTCGTCGAGGTGCTCGATGTCCACCGCCGTGATCGGATCTGCCGACTCGGGCGCCAGCCTTTCGAACTCGGCCGGTTCCGCGGCCGTGCCCTCACCCTCGGCACCGGGCTCCTCCCGGCTGTCGTCGCCGCCACCACTACCCGCCTCGCCGCCCGGGGCCTGTGTCACCGGAGCGAGGTGCTGCGGGGGAGATTCGGAGGTGAACAGCGCGTCCCATCCCTGCTGCAGGTCGGACACCGCTCGAGGGAATCCCCACCAGCTGCCCGCGGCCACCAGAGCCGCAAGCGCCACAACCGGGATCACCCACCGCGCTCGGAGCTTCGGTCGGCGGTGCCACGCCTTGCGGCGGGTGCGCCGCCAGCCCCGCAGCCGGGGCCTGCCGGGCGCTCGGCGCACCGGTACCGGCTCGGCGCGCGGCGCGGGTCCCTCCTGGTTCGGTGGCTCCGGTTCAGGGGGGTGGCCTGCGATCGCCGCGATGAGCGCGACGAGCTGCTTGCGTATCCGATCGGTCGGTTGCCCGGACTCGTCGAGCAACCGCGCCGCCGCCGTGCGTACCTGCTCGGCGGTGCGCGCGATGTCCTCCTCCGCCTCGTCGATGTCCTCGACGAGCTGGTTCGATTCGTCGTGCCGCCGGATACCGTCGCGGCGGGAACACGCCGCCAGCCGGTTGATGACGTCGATGGTCACCCGGATCACCGGCCGCCAGCTGCGGGCGACACCGTCACCCGGACCCGTCGATGTGGACGCTTCCCCATCCTGCTGCGTGGTTCCAGTCTCCCCGGCGTAGGCCGAGTCCGTGCGGCGTGTACCGGATGGATCGATCACCAGGTCGCCCGAATCGGTGACCTGTAGCCAGTAGTCGCTGAACTCGAGCGGCGGCTGTCCCTCACTGCGCAGCTCGTCCAGCCCGTCGGCGAGGTCGTGGGCGAGCAGCGCCGCCTGCGGTGGGGTCAGGGTGGCCACCGCGAGCAATCGGCGCAGTGCCGTAGCAGGCGCGGCGGCAGCGCCCGCACCCGGCTGTGCCGTCCCGTCGCGGGGATCCGAGCCCGGTTCCGGGCTGACCTGCCTGCTGGATTCCGACCCTGCCATCTCGCGCTCTCCCGACTGCCGGATGAGGACACACGACAGGCGCCGCCGCTTGCCCCGGGCGCGACACCCGGGCGGACGCTGTCCCGTGTCTCCTGCCGCTAAGATCCATTATTTCGGGTGCGAGCGGATCAGCACAGGTCTGACCGTGTGTGTGCCAAACTGTTACCTCGATCGCGGTTCAACGACCTCGCCGTTTTGGGGCGCCGCGGCGGTTCTGTGGCGCTGCTCGGCCGCCGCTCCCACCCGCGCCCCGGTGAGCAACTCCACCACGACGCCGTCGTAGCAGCGAAACTGGAGCGCGATCACGCCGGGAGCCACGTTAATGGCCCGGATCAGCCTGCGGAAACCGAGCAGGACGTTGGCATCGTGCTGGGGGCAGTAGACGCTGAACATGCCGGTGCTCTCCTTACCGTCGGAGACCACCACGGTGCGGTACCACGCTGACGATGCGCTGACGATCACCGTGCCGCGCCAGCGGCGACCCGCTACCCCGCCGCTCGCGACGCGGGCTGCGCTGCCAGCACTCGCTCGACCCGGCCCACGATGGCGTCCAGATCGGCCACCCATGCCGCGGCTTCGCTCACCATCCCGGCATGCACGTCCCGAGACCGTGCCGCACCGACACGATCCTCGACCAGGTCGACCTCGGGGATCTCGCCGTCCGGCCGCGCCACACCGGCATCGCTGCGCAACGCATGGGCCACGTCGAGCAGTGTCCTCGCGGGCTCCGGCTCGCCACACGCCAGCGCCAGCCCTTCCAGCGCGAGCGCCACCGCTCGCCGGTCGCCGGTACGCACCGCATCGCGTAACGATCGCAGCTGCCAGTTCCGGACCTCCCGGGCATCGGCCACGGCTCGACAGGCCAGCCCGATGGCCGCGCAGCTGAACGCGCTCCCCGACAGCGACCCGATCGCGCGGTAATGACGCAGCGCCGCCTCGTGCTGCACCCTCGCGTCGTGCGCGCGCCCTTGCCTGCGCAGCACCAGGCCCAGCCCGTTGTCGGCGTAGGCCACCGTGCTGGGCTCACCGAGCTCGCGCCCGATCTCGCCTGCTCGCCTGAGGTAACTCGACGCCACGTCCAGAGCACCACGTAGACCATACAGGTTACCGATCTTGATGAGCTGGTGGGCGTGCATATCGCGCATGCCGAGATCCTGCGCGATATGCGCCATATCCTCGCGCGCTCGCAGCGACCCGTCGTAGTCACCGTTCATCTCGTCGAGGTTGGCCAGCAGGTCCAGCGACTGGAGCTCCCCCCAGCGGTCGCCGGAGGAGTCGAACCCGGCCCGCGCGGTCTCCGCCTCGTGCCGCGCCTGCTGCGGTCGGCCGTCGCGGGACGCCGCGACCCCGGAGGTCAACCGCGTCGCCGCGGTGAACCACTCGTCGTCGATCAGCTCGGCCACGGCCCTGATCCGCGTCAGCACGCGGTGACCGCGATGCGGGTCCCCTCGCTGGAACAGCCGATCGGCGGTGAGCAGCGCGACCAGCCGCGTCCCGCTGTCCCATCTCGCCACATCGGTGTCGTACAGGGTTTCGACGCAGCGATGCAACGCGGCGTCCGCCTCGGTATCGGTGAACGCGAGGGTGTCCAGCCAGGCCTGCGCGGTCGACCGATGGGGCGTGTCGCGGCACGTATGGCTGAGCAGCTCGGCGAGGATCGCTCTGCCCTCGCGACGCCTGCCGCTGAGCCACCAGTACCAGCCGAGCGAGCTCGCCGCGCCCAGCGCATCGGCCATCCGGCCGCTGGCGCGCAGCGTCGCGAGCGCGGCCACGATATCCGCATGCGCGGTGGTCAGCTCGCGCAGCGCCCGGGGCTGGTCACCGCCGCGCAGGAGCACATCGAGGTGGGCAGCCAGCCGGTGGAAGTACGCCGCGTGGTTCGCCGCGATCGTGTCCACCTCCGGATGTCCGGCCAGCAGGCGACGCGCGTACGCGCGAATCGTATCGAGTAGCCGGTAAGGGGTGGGTTCGGCGCTCGAGTCGTAGCTGATGAGCGAGCGATCCACCAACCCGGCGATCATCTGCGCCACCTCACTCGCGCCGGCACCCGCCACCGCCCGCGCGGCCTCCAGCGACCACGACCCCTCGATGATCGACACCCTGACCAGCAGGTCGGCCTCGTCGTCGCACAGCAGACGCCAGCTGCGGTCGATGGTGTCGATCAGCCTGCACCCGTCCCCGCGATGCAGGAAGTCTCGGTCCACCGCCAGGTGCCGGGCGAGGTCGGCCAGCGTGAGACCGCGGAGCAACCCCGCCGCGACCTCCATCGCGAGAGGGATACCGTCGGCCTGCCGCACGATCGCCGCGATGTTACGACAATCCTCATCGGACAGCGATGCGTGATCGAGCCGTGCCCTGGCGAGAAACAACGCCACGGACTCGGCTGCCAGGAATGTCGTGCGCTCCCCGTCCGGAGCGGGCAGCGGCAGCGGGTCGAGCCGCAGCACGGCCTCGCTCGGGGCGCCGAGCAACACCCGGGTGGTCGTCAGCACTCGCAGCTCGGGGCACTCGCCGAGCAGGTAGGCGGCCAGCTCGGCCACCGCCTCGCGCACGTGCTCGCAGCGATCCAGTACCACGATCATCTCGCTGCCGCCGATCCGGGACCGTAATCGGTCCACGGCGTCACGACGCGGGTCCGAGGTCAGCCGCTCGTCGCTACCCAATCGCGCGCCCTGCCGGTCGCGGAAGGTCCGCAGCACGGCTCCGGCGACCGCTTCCCGGTCGCAACCGGTCTCGCTGGGCAGAGCGAGCTCGGTGAGGTCGGTGAACCACACCCCGTCAGCAGGCGAGGTCAGCCTGGCGAGCGCGTGCACCACAAGGCGCGTCTTGCCGATACCGCCCGGTCCGGTCACCGTCACCAGGCGCTCACGAGCCAGCAGCTCCCGGAGCCTATCCAGCTGATCCCGGCGGCCGATGAACTCGCCCACCTCGGCGGGTACCCGGTCTACGCGTCGCGGTCGGGACCGGGCGTGACCGCCCTCGGGGGCACGCTGCGCCAGCACGTCCGCGTGCGCCTGCCGCAGCTCGGGTCCCGGATCCACACCCAGCTCCTCGCGCAGCCGCTGCAGCCCCGACCGGTATACCGCCAGCGCCTCTCCCTGCCTGCCCTGTCGGGCGAGCGCGCGGAGCACCAACGCGCGCAGCGATTCGCGGAGCGGGTGCTCGTCGAGTATCGCGACCAGCTCGTCCGGCAGGCCAGGGGAACCGCCCACGTCCAGCCAGGCACTGGCGTGCATCTCCACCGCGGTCAGCCACAGCGCCCGGTAGTGCTCGGCAGCCGCGACGACGAACGGATAGTCGTGGTACTCCGGGAGCAGCTCCCCCGAGTAGCACGCCAGCGCCTCGTCGAGGAGGGCACAGGCTCGCGCCGACCGACCTGCCGCGAGCTCCCGGCGCGCCTGCTCGGTGCGCGCCTCGAACCGACCCACGTCCACCGCCTCGTCGTCGACATGCAGGCAGTAGCCACCGTCGCGGGACTCGAGCAGGTGTCGCGCCCGTGCCGGCTCCCCCGGAACGAGGGCGCCGCGTAGCCCGGAGACCTTGGCTTGCAACGCGTTACGCGCCTTGCTCGGCTGCTCCTCGCCCCACACGGCTTCGATCAACCGATCGGCCGGAACGCGCCTGCCCCGGTTGAGCAGCAGGTACGCCAGCAACGCGCGCTGTTTCGCACCGGGAACGTCGAGCTCGGCATTTCCCTGCCGGACCCCCAACCTGCCGAAGAGCTCGAACCGCATACCGGCAGCGTACCCGCGGGTACCGACAGACCGTAGCGAATTCTCCAGGGACAGCGCCGCCCTCGCCTGCCCCTGCTTGCCCTGCCTGCCTCTGCTTAGCTCGCGCCGCTTACCGCTGCGAGGGCACGGTGCTCGCGCCGAGCACCTCCCGCGCCAGTTCCGGGGCGGGATTGCTGCCCGTGAGCACCACCGCGGCCCGCTCGGTCGCGAGCTCGGCGGTGGCCAGGGCGGCGATGGCCGCCGCGCCCGCCGGTTCGAGCAGCACTCCGAGCGTGTCGGCGGCCAGTGCCATGCCCTGCCGCAGGGCAGCGTCGTCGACAAGCACGATGTCGTCGACAAGCGCCCGCAGCCTGCGCAGCGACTCGGGGATGGGCGCCGGGTTGGCCAACGTGGTGGCGATGGTCCCGATGTCACTGGCGTGTCCGGCGTCGTCGATCTCCCCGGTACGCCACGCCCGCGCCATGGCCGGTGAACCTTCGGCGCATACCCCGACCACCCGCACCTGGGGAGCGTAGGCCTCTAGCCAGCACCCGATCCCCGCGATCAGCGCACCGTCACCGACCGGGACCACGACGGTGTCGAAGCCACGAGCGTCGCGGAGCAGCTCCCGCCCGATCGTGCCCGCACCCTCGCAGATGGCCGGGTCCCTGCCGTCCCGCACCAGCACCCGGTCCGGTTGCTCGGCCGCGTGCTGTCGCGCGGCGACCGCGGTGTCACCGTCTACTTCATACACCCGAGCGCCGAAGTCGCGCATCCGCGAAGCCTTACCCGGATCCACATCCGGACCGACGAACACCGTGACATCCACACCGCGCGAGCGGCCCGCGTAGGCGACCGCCTGACCGAAGTTTCCCCCGGAGTCACACACGACGGAACTGCCGGGAGGGATCCCGTGCAGCAGCGCGCACGCCCCGCGCCCCTTGAAGCTGTGGAGCGGGTTGGCCGTCTCCAGCTTGACGAGCAGCTCCGTACCGATACGGGCGCTGAGCTGCTCGTCGACGAACTGCGGGGAGTCAAGGAACACCGGGTCGATGATCGCGGCGGCACGATCGATGCGTTCCGGCCTCAGATCCAACGTGTCGTCCATGGTCTGCCACGGTAGCCGCGGCCTGTCCACCATCAGGGTCTCACCGGTTCGTGTGAGCGATCGCGACACCGAAGGGCTGGGCGGCCGAGGTAGGTCAGCGCTATGCCAGGATAGCCGTCGATGAACACGATTGTCACAACCATCGGCCGCTCGCCGAGCGGGAGCGGAGGTGTCACATGGCGACCCTGCTGATGATCGAGAGCTGGATGCGCTCTACCGGTCAGGCGCTGCCCGGGGTCATCGCCCGCCTCGGTCACCGCTACGTGCTGTTCACCCGCGACCCCGACCTCTACCCCGCCTCGCAGGCGGGCGCGCCGCACCCGGTGGTCGCGGGCGCCGAGACCGTCGTGCGAGTGGACACCAACGACCTCGACGCGCTGGTGGCCGAAGCCACTTCACTGGCCCGGCGAGAGCGGATCGATGGTGTGCTGACCACGTGCGACTATTACCTGGAGGCCGTCGCCACGGTCGCCGAGGCGCTGCGGCTACCCGGACCACCCGCCGAGGTGATGCGGCTGGCGACGCGCAAGCACCGGGTGCGGCAAGCGCTGGCCGAGGCCGGGGTGGCAGGCCCTCGCTTCGCGGTCGCGAGCGGTTGGGAGGAATGCCTCGTCACCGCCGCGGAGATCGGCTACCCGCTGGTGGCCAAACCCACCGACCGCAACGCGGGAACCGCGGTGCGTCGCGTCGACGGCGAGGCCGCGCTCAAGGACGCCTTCTGGGAGATCACCGGGGATACCCACAACACGCGGGGACAGCCGCTGGAACGGGTGGTACTGCTGGAGGAGCTGCTCGACGGGCCCGAGGTGAGCGTCGAGGCGGTCACCTGCCACGGCGGGACGACGATCGTCGGCGTGACAGACAAGAGCGTGACCGGACCACCGTCCTTCGTGGAATCCGGCCATATGTTTCCCGCCGACCTCGACCCGGATGCAGCCACCGGTGTCGAGGACCACGTTCGCCGCGCACTGGACGCGCTGGGGTTCACTCACGGGCTCAGCCACACGGAGGTGAAGCTCACCGCGCACGGTCCGCGCATCGTGGAGATCAATCCCCGGCAGGCAGGTGGCTACATCTTCGAGCTGATCCACCTGGTCACCGGTACGCACCCGCTCGAGATCCTGATCGAGCTCAGTCTCGGCCACGTACCCAGCATCGGCACCGACACCGCGCCGGTGCTCAGCGCCGAGCCACCTGCCGCGAGCGCGGCGATCATGTTCCTGCTGTCCCCGAGGGACGGCACCGTGATCGCTGTCGACGGCACCGAGCGGCTGGTCGGCGACCCGACCGTGACGCGCTGGACCGCACCGGTCCCGACGCGCGTTCGCTACCCGCGGAGCAACGACGACTACCTCGGCCACGTCGTCGCCGTCGATCACCACGGGCGCCGGGCCCGCGCGCTCGCCGAACGTGCCGTGGGCGGTCTCCTGCTGCGCTTCGACGACGGGGACGCCGTTGCCCCGGCCGGGGTGCCAAGCGGCGTGGTCGCGCGCTGAGCCCGCCCGCGGCGAGTGGCCTTACGATGGTGGCAGAGCAGGCACGGCGTACACCCCGTCCAGAGAGGTCGATCGGCATGCGTGGGCTGTCCTCCTCGGAGGATCTCGCCGAGGCCGTGCGCGCCAAGGGGGTCCGGGACGAGCGGATCCTCGCCGCCATGCGGCGGATACCCCGGGCCGAGTTCGTCCCTGCCGAGCGCGCGGGTGCCGCCGCTATCGACGAACCGGTTCCGATCACGCATAACCAGGTCAGCACGCAGCCGTGGCTGTCGGCGAGGATGTTCGAGGGATTGCGGCTGAGCGGTGACGAGCACGTGCTCGAGATCGGCACCGGCAGCGGCTTCGCCACCGCGCTACTGTCCCAGCTCGTCTCCCGTGTGGTCAGCATCGACCGGTGGCAGGACATGATCGACCGGGTCGAGCGCACGCTGGAGCGCAACGGTATCGGCAACGTCACCCTGCTGTCCGGCGACGGTAGCTGCGGGGTACCCGAGCACGCACCCTTCGACGCGATCGTGGTGTCCGCAGCCTACCCGTCGGTGCCGCGACCGCTGATCGAACAGCTTCGCCTCGGCGGACGGTTGGTGCAGCCCATCGGTTCCGGCGGCTACGAGGAGGTCACCGTTTTCGAGCGCACCGGAAACGACATGGCGCTGCGGGAACACCTCGTTCCGGCACGGTTCGTCCCGCTCTACGGTCGCTGCGGCTACCCCGAGGGCGGCGACCAGCCGTAGGGACGGCTCGTCGTGCCACCTCCCTGCTACACGACCGGCTCTGTCAGCCCGTGGCCAGCTCGATCAGCTCCCGGTAGCTACCGTTGAACTCGTTCTTGTCGAGCGGCGTGTCGGTGTACTGCCAGAAGGCGTGGGAGTCCCAGCCGGCAGGCAGGTTCCCCACGTCGTCGGCGTAGCGGGCGATCCACAGCGGGACGGTCACGCCCAGGTCGTGACCGTCGCCGACACAACGCTCCCACCACATGGTGTTCGTGTAGATCACCGGATAGCGTCCGGTGAGCTCGTGGTAGGTGTCGTGGAACTCCACGATCCAGTCCACAAGGGATGACTGGCTCATCCGGTAGCAGGTCTGACCGTACGGGTTGAACTCGATATCCAGCACCCCGGGAAGGGTGCGGCCGTCCGGCGACCAGTCGCCACCGTTGCGCACGAAGTGCCGCGCCTGCACTGCGGCGGCGGAACGGTCGGGCAACGCGAAGTGGTACGCGCCCCGGATCATGCCAACGTCGTAGGCGCCGCTGTACTGGTGGTCGAAGTCGGAGTTGACGAACGTCGTCCCTTCGGTCGCCTTGATGTAGGCGAACCGCTTACCCTCGTCCCACCAGTGCTCCCAATCCACCCTGCCCTGCCATCCGCTGACATCGATCCCGTGCTGCGGATTCGCTTCGCCGTTCGACGCGAGCTCGGTGACCACACGCTCGGCCAGCCCCGGCAGGTCGACGGCCACGTCGAGGACGGCACCGCCTTCACTGTCCTGTCCGGATCGTCCATCGGCCGGATCGACCTCGATGGCGTCGGATCCCGCGCTACCCCCACCATCGCTGTCGCGCTCCACAGGGGAGTCGTCGAGCGACCGCTCGTCGTTGCCCTGGGAATCCCCCTCCCCTGCGTCGGTCACGGCGGGCAGCGGTAACGCCCGAGCTTCTCCTGCGGGCTCTCCGGCCGACTCGCCAGCGGACTCACCGTCGCCGGAGTCCCCCGCTGTGGCGGTGTCCACGGCACGCGGCAGCGCGGCCAGCACGCCCGCGAAGGTCGACTCCGCTGACGCGGCGTCCGGCTGCTCGGGCTCGGCTGGCATACCGGGGAACGCGGGGATGTGCGGCTCGTCGGTCCGCAGCAGCCCTGCGACCGGCATCGCGAGCAGCTCCCGCTCGAACGTTTCCGGCAGCCCAGGAAGCGGCGGGAGCGCGACCTCGGGTTCCGAGGCAGGCGGGGGGAGCAGCAACGCGGCGAGCTCGCCCTCGAGCGGGTCGGCAGCAGGTGGCAGCAGCGAACCGACCAGCAACACACCGGCGGCGGCCGCGCACAGGTCGCGCCAGAACCCTCCCTGCTCACCCGTGATCTCCGACGGCATCCGGATACGAACCTCCGCGTGCCGCCCGTCGCGCCTACGTAGGCGGCGTTTCCTGAGCTCTGGCTGCGCTCAGCAGTTCGATTCTTGCCGACTTTCCGGCGAATGTCACCTGTCCGAGTGACAATGAGACCGTTTTGCGACCGCAGAGCAGGAACAGGGCGCAGCTCTCGCGCGCATCCGCGGCCTGAGAAGTAGATCAACCCCGGAACGTGACATGCTCCGGGGCGTTCCGTGAGCGGGCCTTTCCGCCGGGGCGTCCACTCAGGTGGACGCCCCGGCGGTGGTCGGGCTGGCGGGATTCGAACCCACGACCCCTTGACCCCCAGTCAAGTGCGCTACCAAGCTGCGCTACAGCCCGGCCCATCCACTCGCCGTGAGCGACAGTAAACACCCTACCGTGCCGCTTGCCGTCCCGTGCAGGCGGCTCCCCGGAGCCGAGCGCTGCCGTCACGCCGAACGCTAGCCCGCCACACGATCACCATGGACACCGGGAGCTACCGCCCAGTAGTTTGCCGCTATGGTTCAGCTCACAGCCCATGGCGGCCGGCTTGCCACCGATGTGGCGCGCGCACGCGGCATCACCACGATGTTCACTCTCTCCGGTGGGCACGTATTCCCGCTGTACGACGGGGCCATCCGAGGAACCCCACCGATGCGGCTGGTCGACGTGCGTCACGAGCAGACCGCGGTGTTCGCAGCCGAGGCCACCGCACGCCTGACCCGCACTCCCGGGCTGGCGGTACTGACCGCGGGTCCGGGCATCACCAACGGTGTCAGCGCGATCACCGCGGCCCATTTCAACGGCACGCCGCTGGTGACCATCGGGGGCCGCGCGCCGCAGGTCCGGTGGGGATCGGGCAGCCTGCAGGAGCTGGATCACCCGCCGCTGGTCGCACCGGTCACCAAGTGGGCGGCCACCGTCAGGCGAACCGAGGACATCCCGGTGGCGGTGGACGATGCGCTGCGGCTGGCCACCACGCCACACCGCGGCCCGGTCTTCCTCGACATCCCGATCGAGCAGGTCTTCGACGAGGCCTCGACCGACATCCCCGCCCCGGCCGCGCGGCAGGGCGTGGAGCCTGACGCGGATCAGCTGGCTAGCATCGGGCGGCTGCTCGCGCAGGCACACCGACCGGTGCTGGTCCTCGGGTCGGATGTCTGGACCGACGGTGCCGAGGCGGCAGCGCGCCGGCTGGCCGAGACGGCCGACGTGCCGACGATCACCAACGGCATGGCGCGCGGTGTGCTTCCGGCGGGGCATCCCCTGCTGGTCACCCGCGCCCGCTCCCGCGCGTTCGGCACGGCGGACCTGGTGGTCGTGGTGGGCACCCCGCTGGACTTCCGGCTCGGCTACGGCTCCTTCGGCAGCAAGGACGGGTTCCCTGCGGCACGGGTATGCCACATCGCCGACGCTGCCGAACAGCTCGCCACGCACGTCGAGCTCGCGGGCTCCGCCGCGGGCGACCTCACACGCGCGCTGGACGGGCTCGCCGAGTCGTGGCGCAGGCAGCCGCGACATACCGGGCACGCCGGCTGGACGGCCGAGCTACGGCAGGCCGCCGACGCCGCCGCGGCGACCGACGCCGAGGCACTGCGCTCCGACGCCGATCCGATCCACCCCGCACGGATCTACGGCGAGCTGCTCCGGCAAACCGACGACGACACCGTCATCATCGGCGACGGCGGGGATTTCGTCTCCTACGCCGGTCGCTATATCGAACCGCGCAGGCCCGGCTGCTGGCTGGATCCCGGCCCATACGGCTGCCTCGGCACCGGGCTCGGTTACGCCATCGCCGCCCGACTGGCACGGCCCTCCTCCCCCGTCGTGCTGCTGCTCGGTGACGGCGCCGCGGGTTTCTCGCTGATGGATGTGGACACGCTGGTACGGCACCGGCTGCCGGTGGTGATGATCATGGGCAACAACGGCTGCTGGGGCCTGGAGAAACACCCCATGCGCTCCCTGTACGGCTACCACGCCGCGGCCGAACTGACACCGCGGACCCGCTACGAGGAAGTGGTCCGGGCACTGGGCGGTGCGGGCGAGATGGTCACCACGCCGAACGAGATCGGCCCGGCGCTCGAACGTGCCTTTACGTCGGGAGTTCCCTACCTGGTCAACATCATCACCGACCCGGAGGACGCGTATCCGCGCTCGACCATGGGGATCTGATCACGCTCCGCACTGCCCGCCGTGCCCGCGCGAGACACGTCCCGGTGCCGACCGTCACACTTCCCTCGACACCGGGGCGGCGATCTCGCAAAGTGATCGTTCAGTGTCCTGCCGGGTGCGTTGAAGGGCGGCCGTCGATGTTGACCACGCGATTTACCGAGATGTTCGGGATCGAGCATCCCATCGTCCAGGGCGGCATGCAGTGGGTCGGCCGTGCCGAGCTCGTCGCTGCGGTCGCCAACGCGGGAGCGCTGGGGTTCGTCACCGCGCTCACCCAGCCCACTCCGGAGGACCTCGCCGACGAGATCGCGCGTACCCGGGAGATGACCGACCGGCCGTTCGGCGTCAACCTGACCATCCTGCCCGCGATCGACCCACCGCCGTACGAGGAGTACCGGCAGGCAATCATCGAATCCGGCGTCCCGGTCGTGGAAACCGCGGGCTTCAACCCGAAGGACCACCTGCCTGCCTTCGCCGAGGCCGGAATCAAGGTCGTGCACAAGTGCACCAGCGTCCGGCACGCGGTCAAGGCCCAGTCCCTCGGGGTGGACGCGGTCAGCGTCGACGGCTTCGAGTGCGCGGGCCACCCCGGTGAGGACGACATCCCCGGCCTGGTGCTGCTGCCCGCGGCCGCCGACGCGATCACCATCCCGATGCTTGCTTCCGGCGGCTTCGCCGATGCCAGAGGGTTGGTGGCCGCGCTGGCGCTCGGCGCCGATGGCATCAACATGGGCACCAGGTTCCTGTGCACCCAGGAGGCGCCGGTGCACCAGCGGGTCAAGGAACAGATGATCGCCCACTCCGAGCGCGACACCGAACTGATCTTCCGGCCGTTGCGCAACACCGCACGGGTGGCCAGCAACTCGGTCAGCCGCAAGGTCGTGGAGATCCTCGAGGACGGCGGCGAGTTCGGCGACGTACGCGAGCTGGTCTCCGGTGCCCGTGGCAGGACCGTGTTCGAGAACGGCGATACCGAGGCCGGGATCTGGAGCGCCGGTATGGTCCAGGGCCTCATCAACGACATCCCCAGCGTCGCCGAGCTCGTCGAGCGGATCGTCGGCGAGGCCACGGAGCTCATCCAGCAGCGGTTGACCGGGCTGACCAGTACCACGTCGCCCTGACCTACCGGCAGCTCGGTCAACCGTGATCCCGGACACACCGGCTGTGTTATCCGGCACACATCTGGCGAGGATGATCTTAGAATGCGTTTCAATATCCGCCACGGGTGGTCACCGGGCAGTCGAGTAGGAAGGATCGCACGGTGTCTGCGGAGGACGATGACGAACTGAACCACCGCGAACGCGCCACGCTCCGTGCCGTCGCACGCGGGCAGGCCGAGCTGACCTGCAGCTGCGAGCCCGATCTGTTCGTCGAAGGGCTCGCGTTCTCGGATCAACTCACCGCGCACTCGCTCGTCCACCGAGGTCTCATCGCTCCCGTACGTCCCGGACGGCGCGGCGAGCTCGTTCCCGCCAAGGTCACCGACGCCGGGAGGACAGCGCTGAACGGCAGCACCACGGTAAGCACCACCGCGGCGTGACGCCCACGACACGTAGGGCGCCCGTCACCGCTTCTTCGACTTCGGCTTCTTCTCCCGCACCCGCACGCTGACCCTGACCGGACTACCGGGAAATCCGAAGTACTCACGGAACTTCCGCTCGATGAAGCGACGGTATCCCGCTTCCAAAAATCCGGTCGTGAACAGCACCAGCGTGGGCGGCCGCACCCGGGCCTGCGTCGCGAACAGCACCTTGGGTTGCTTCCCTCCCCGCACGGGCGGCGGGGTGGCGGCCAGCACATCGGACAGCCAGCTGTTGAGTTGGCCAGTGGGTATCCGCTTGTCCCAGGACTCCAGCGCGGTACGCATCGCGGGCGCGAGCTTGTGGACCGACCGACCGGTGCGCGCGGACACGTTGACCCGCTCCGCCCATCGGAGCCGGACCAGACCCCGGTCGATCTCCTTACTGAGCTGGTACCTGCGTTCCTCGTCGACCAGGTCCCACTTGTTCATCGCCAGAACGCACGCCCTGCCTGAATCCACCACCGTCGAGATGACCCGCAGATCCTGCTCACTGAGCGGCTCACTTGCATCGATGAGCACGATCGCGACCTCGGATGCCTCGATGGCGCTCTTGGTACGCAGCGCGGCGTAGTACTCCGTACCGCTGGCCAGCTGCACCCGCCTGCGGATACCGGCCGTGTCCACGAACCGCCAGGTCTGGCCGTCCAGCTCGACGAGCGAGTCGACCGGATCGACGGTGGTGCCCGCGACCTCGTGCACCACCGATCGCTCCTCCTTGGCGATCTTGTTGAGCAGGCTGGACTTGCCGACGTTCGGCTTGCCGACCAACGCCACCCGGCGAGGACCGTGCACCGTGCCTCCACCGGCAGCGGCGCTCTCCGGCATCGCGGCCACCGTGGCGTCGAGCAGGTCACCGGAGGCCCTGCCGTGCAACGCGCTCACCGGGTAAGGCTGCCCGAGACCGAGGGACCAGAGCGTCGCCACGTCGGCGAACAGTCGCTCGTCGTCGACCTTGTTCGCGACCAGCAGCACCGGCCGGTCCGAACGGCGCAACACTCGCGCCGCAGCCTCATCGGCCTCCGTGGCACCCACGGTGGCATCGACCACGAACAACACCACGTCCGCGGTGGACATCGCCAGCTCGGCCTGCGCGGAAACCGCCGCACGCAGCCCCTGGGAGTTCGGCTCCCATCCACCGGTATCCACCAGCGCGAACTCGCGACCGGCCCAGTGGGCGTCGTAGGCGACCCGGTCCCGCGTCACACCGGGAGTGTCCTGCACCACCGCCGCGCGGCGGCCGAGGACACGGTTCACCAGCGTGGACTTACCGACGTTCGGTCGCCCGACCACGGCCACCACCGGCTGCCCGGTGGCCACGCTGTCCTCGTCCAGGGCCGTCTCGGCCACTCGGTCCAGCTCGTCGAACTCCGACTCGTCCGACCAGGTGCCGTCGACCTCACTCATCAACCTTCGTTCCGTTCCATCCCGTGCGCCTCGCGCCATGTGTCCAGGGCGCGCACCACATCGGCCAGTTCCTTACGCAGTTCCTCGGTCGCGTCGACCAATCCCTGCCGACCACGCGGCACCACCAGCTGGAACGGTTCACCGATCAGCATGTCCACCCTGGGCCGCAGCCTGATCCTGCCGTCGGCCGGGGGTTTGGTCCCCCGTACCGCGACCGGCACGACCACCGCACCAGAGGAACGCACCAGCCACGCCGCGCCCTGCTCGGCATTCTCCACGTCGCCGTCACCACGGGTGCCCTCCGGGAACACCCCGACCACACCACCGCCGCGCAACACCCGCACCGCTTCCAGCAACGAGGCGCGATCGGGGTCTCCCCTGCGCACCGGCAGCTGGCCGATACGATCCAGCGCCCAGCCGAGCGATCCGTGGAACAGCTGACGCTTGACGAGGAACACCGACCTTCGCGGCAGGATCCCGAAAATCAACTGAGGTTCGATCATCGAGATATGGTTGGCGACCACGACCACCGGTCCGGTACGCGGCACCCGCTCCGTACCGTGCACCCTCAGCCGGAACGCGGGCCGGTAGATCCACCGGGCCAGCACCCGTGCCAGGTCGTGCAACCACGGGGAAGCATAGCTGGGAAGTCCGGTCGTCATGGTGCCGACCCACCCTCCGTGCCGGGCCACATACCCGCGGCCGGCGTCGATTCCCCCAGCATATCGCGCTCCGCGATACGCTCGACCAGCACCGCGACCACCTGCTCCAGGTCGAGATCGCTGGTGTCGAGCTCCACCGCATCCTCGGCGGGCCGCAGTGGATCAGTGGCGCGGCCGGAATCGAGCCTGTCCCGTCGCTCCACTGCGGCTCGTACCTCGTCGGGCTCAGCCTGCCTGCCAGCCGCCGAGTCCTGCGCGCTGCGCCGGGCGGCCCGCACGCCGGTGGATGCGGTCAGGTAGACCTTCAGCTCGGCCTCGGGAGCGACCACCGTGCCGATGTCACGGCCCTCCACCACGATGCCGCCGTACTCGTCGAGCACGTCCTCGATGATGGCGCGCTGCACCTCGACCAGGATCCGCCGTACCGAGGGGACCGCCGCCACCGCCGAGACCGCCGCCGTCACGTCGGCACCACGGATCGCCTCGCCGACATCGTCCTCGTCCAGCACGATCACCGGCTCGTCCGGATCGGTACCGACTCCGATGTCCGCCCCCTCGGTGACCTTCTCCAGCGCCACCGGATCCGCCGGGTCGACGCCGGAACGCAGCGCGGCCAACGTGACCGCCCGGTACATCGCTCCGGTGTCCAGGTACCCCGCCCCGAGCCGCCCCGCGAGCGTGCGTGCGACCGTGGTCT
Source organism: Haloechinothrix sp. LS1_15 (assembly GCF_033042135.1). Lineage (NCBI taxonomy): Bacteria > Bacillati > Actinomycetota > Actinomycetes > Pseudonocardiales > Pseudonocardiaceae > Haloechinothrix > Haloechinothrix sp. LS1_15. The sequence continues at coordinate 263,983 of NZ_WBXM01000007.1, forward strand.
TTCCCGTCCCGGACGGACCGTCGAGGGCGACGACGCCACGCAGCACTCCCAGCACCGGCCACTCTCCTCGCTGTCAGGACTCGCCGTCCGAATCTCCAGTATCGGTCACGCCCCCGCGTCGAGGCGCGACCCGGCGCCCTATTCTGCCCGGTCGGCACACCCACCGACACAACGCCCGGGCGCGACACGGATCATGATCACCACATGTCCCGTGGCGGTGCGTTACCGTGACCGCGTGAACGTTGACGTGACCCCGCTTCCCGGCATCGGTGTCCGCAAGGACTTCGCCATCCGTGGTGGCAGGCGTGTCGGTGTGATCAGCCACAGGGACGGCACTCTCGAACTGGTCGTCTCCCGTGCCGAGGATCCCGACACCGCCGTCGCCAGCCTCCCGCTCACCTCGGACGAGGCCGCCACGCTCGGCAACCTGCTCGGCGCGCCGCAGCTGGTTGCCCAGCTGCGTGAGGAGCACAGTGAGCTTCCGGGAATCACCACCCGCCAGCTGCCCATCGCCGAAGGCTCCCCGTTCGACGGACGGTCGCTCGGCGAGGCGGAGCTACGCAGCCGCACCAAGGTGTCCGTGGTCGCCGTGATGCGGGCGGGCCAGGTTCAGCCCTCGCCAGAGCCGGATTTCGTGCTCGCCGGTGGCGATCTCCTGGTGGCGGTCGGCACCTCCGAGGGGCTCGACGCCGCCGTCGACCTTCTCAGAAAGGGCTGAGCTGGTGGAGGTTGACCACACGGCCCTCGCCCTGATCGAGCTGGGCGCGGTGTTCTTCGGGCTGGGGCTGCTCGGCAGGCTGGCGCAGCGGCTCGGTATGTCCCCCATCCCGCTCTACCTGCTCGGCGGCCTCGCCTTCGGCGAGGGCGGGCTGGTGCAGCTCGGTGATATCGGGGAGTTCACCCATATCGCCGCCGAAATCGGCGTCGTACTGCTGCTGCTCATGCTTGGCCTGGAGTACACGGCCAACGAGCTGTTCACCGGCCTGCGCAAGGGCTGGCCAGCCGGGCTGCTGGACATCGTGCTCAACGCCACGCCGGGCGCGGCGGTTGCGCTGATGCTCGGCTGGGGCTGGCTCGGTGCCCTCACGCTCGGCGGCGTCACCTACATCTCCTCCTCCGGCGTGATCGCCAAGATCCTCAACGACCTCGGCAGGACCGGCAACCGCGAGACCCCGGTGATCCTGTCCCTGCTGGTATTCGAGGACCTGGTGATGGCCGTTTACCTGCCGATCCTCACCGCCGTGCTCGGCGGCGTCACGCTGCTGGCGGGATTCACCGCGATCGGCATCTCGCTGCTGGTCGTCGCGCTGATCCTGCTGGTGGCCGCCCGGTACGGCCGGTATGTCTCGGCTGTGCTCTACAGCGAGAACAAGGAAGTCTTCCTGCTCAAGCTGCTGGGTTCGGCGCTGCTCGTGGCAGGCATCGCGGAGGCCATGCAGGTCTCCGCCGCCGTGGGCGCCTTCCTGCTCGGCATCGCGATCGCGGGCCCAGCGGCGCACAGCGCCGCGAAGCTGCTCGAACCACTGCGTGACCTGTTCGCGGCGGCGTTCTTCGTGCTGTTCGGGCTCACCACCGACCCGCGTGACATCCCGCCGGTGCTGCTATGGGCGATCCTGCTCGCCGTGGTCACCACCGCGACGAAGGTCTGCACCGGTTGGTGGGCAGCCAAGCGCAGCGGCATTGGCTCCATGGGGCGCGCGCGTGCGGCCGCCGGCCTCATCGCGCGGGGTGAATTCTCCATCATCATCGCCGGCCTCGCCGTTGCCGCGGGTGTCGGCGACGGACAGCTCGCCGGTCTCGCCGCGACCTACGTACTGCTCATGGCCGGCTTCGGGCCGGTAGCGGCACGTTTCGTCGAGCCGGTGATGCGCAAGCTGCGCCCCGAACACCAACCAGCCAACGACACCGCGAAGAGTTAGAGGTCGACGGCCCGGAACAGCGAACCCAGCTCCTCCCGAGTGAGCTCGCGCAACGCACCTGGCTTCGCCCCGCCCAGCCGCACCTCGCCGAATGCGGTGCGCACCAGTCGCTGCACCGGGTGCCCGACCGCGGCCAGCGTCCTGCGCACGATGCGGTTGCGCCCCTCGTGCAGCACGATCTCGACAAGGGTGCGCCCCGGCAGCGTATCGACCACGCGGAAACGATCCGGTGCCACCGGCCCGTCCTCCAGCTCGATCCCATCGAGCACCTGCTGGATCACCCGGCCCTGCACCGTGCCTGACACCTCGGCCAGGTACGTCTTGCTGACCTCGTAGGACGGGTGCATCAGCCGGTGGGTGAGCTCGCCGTCGTTGGTCAGCAACAGCAGGCCCTCGGTGTCGGCGTCCAACCGGCCGACGTGGAACAACCGTTCCTCACGGTCTGCCACCAGGTCGCCGACACACGGCCTGCCCTGCTCATCTGCCATGGTGGTATGCACCCCGCGGGGCTTGTTCATGGCCAGGTAGGTGAGGTCCTCGCGAACCACGACCCGGGTATCGTCCACGTGGATCACGGCGCTGTCCGGATCGACCCGGGTGCCCAGTTCACGCACGATCGCACCGTCCACCCGGACCCTCCCCTGAACGATCAGCTCCTCGGCAGCACGCCGGGAAGCCACGCCCGCCCTGGCAAGCACCTTCTGCAGCCGCACGCCCGAGGAGTCCGTACCGCTGTCAGCTGTCATCGATGGTGTCCACTTCAGGCAACAACGGACCGATCGGGGGCAGCTCCTCGAGTGAGGACAGCCCGAGCCGCTCCAGGAACAGGTCGGTTGTGATGTAGAGCGTGCCGCCGGTTTCCTCGTCCGCGCCGGACTCCTCAATCAACCCGCGGGCCAGCAGCGAGCGGATCACACCGTCGACGTTCACCCCACGGACCGCGGCCACCCTCGCCCTGGTCACCGGTTGCCGGTACGCGATGACGGCGAGCGTCTCAAGCGCCGCGCGGGTCAGCTTGGTGCGCTGCCCGTCGAGCAGCAGCTGCTCGACGAACGGCGCGTAGATGTCGCGGGTGTAGAACCGCCACCCCTCGGCCACCCGGCGCAGGTCGATGCCGCTATCACGGTCGCGCAGGTCCTCGGCCATGGTGCGCAGCATCTCGGTCACCCGTTCTACAGGCTGATCCACCGCGGAGGCCAGCGCGTCCTCGGTCACCGGTGAATCGACCACCAGGAGCATCGCCTCCAGCGCGGCGAGGAGTGCCTCATCGCTGCTGACATCCACGGCCGAACTCACACCGGCCACCGCCACCGGCTCGTCGTCCAGCTCTTCCCGACTCTCGGTCTCGCCGTTGGGGTGAGCCGAAGGGGTCCCCGGGTACACATCGTGTACCGAAGGGTCCCTTCGGCTCGCGTCTTCGGCGGTATCCGGCTGCTCAGGCTCAGCCATACTCTTCCTCGTCCTCGCTGGTCACGCGGTCACGCTCGGCGGCCGCACGGGCGTCAGCCACCGAGCCGCCCGCCCACTGGACCGTCAGCTCGCCGAGCGGTGTCGGCTGCTCGAACTGAACACTGGCCTCGCGATACAGGTCAAGCAACGCCAGGAACCTGGCGACCACTTCCAGCGTGTTCTCACAGTCGGCCACCAGCTCACCGAAGTTCGCCGAGCCCGCCGTCGCCAGGTGGATCCGCAGCGTCGCCGCGTGCTCGCGGACCGATACCTTGACGGTATGCAAGTGATCCAGCGACACGGTCGGCGGGGGTTTCGGGCGGAAGACGCTCGCGGCGATCTCGGCGAACCGGTCGGCGTCGACCCCGAGCATGACCTCAGGGAGGAGGCCGATGTAGCGATCCTCCAGCGCCACCGAGCGCGGGTACCGGCGAAGCGCTCCCGCCTCCAGCTCGCGGAACAGCTCCGCCACCTGCTTGTACGCGCGGTACTGCAACACCCGCGCGAACAGCAGGTCCCGCACCTCGAGCAGGGCGAGGTCCTCCTCGTCCTCGGCCGCGCTGGTCGGCAGCAGCCGCGACGCCTTCAAGTCAAGCAGGGTGGCAGCGATCACCAGGAACTCGGTGGTCTCGTCGAGCCGTGACTCCGCCTCCAGCGCCCGGGTGTAGGCGATGAAGTCGTCGGTCACCCGGTGCAGCGCCACCTCGGTAAGGTCCAGCTGGTGCTGCGAGATCAGCTGCAGCAGCAGGTCGAAAGGGCCCTCGAAGTTGTCGAGGCGCACTTGGAATCGAGCCGAACCCCCAGCGGCGGGAGGGGCCTCGTCGGCGCCGCCCTCGTCGCCCTCGTCGACCTCGTCGGCTACGTCATTCATGGCGCGTCACGACGGGCGTGACTGGTCATCGTCATCCGTACGCAGCCGCTGTACCAGCACCGAGGACTCGCCACGCTCCTCGAAGTCCGACAGGATCACCGCGACCGCCTCGCGCACCACACGGCCACGATCGACCGCGAGATCGTAGGTGCCACGCAGTTCCAGCCGGGCGTGCTCCAGCGCCAGCAGCTCATCCTGGGAGACGTACACCGTGATCTTGGCGTCGTGCTTGGTGCGCGGCGAGCCACGCCTGCCACCGCGCGCCGCCGGGACCGGGGTCGGCTGCTTACCGTTCTCACTATCGCGAGGGGCCTCGTCACGCCCTGAGGTGGCCGCGGCGTCGCCCGACACCTCGCCGTCCTGACCGGCCGCGCCCGCCCCACCGGCGGCGTCTTCGCGTCCCTGCTCGGTCGTCGGTTGGTTGGCCGGAGCCGAGGTGCTGCGGAAGAACAACTCCGAAGCCCCCGGCAGCGAGGCACGCTTGGTCACCGGCGGATCACCTCACGCGCGAGCTGCCGGTACGCCTGGGCACCGTTGGACTTCGGCGACCACTTCGTGATCGGCTCGCCGGCTACTGTCGTCTCCGCGAAACGCACCGTGCGATTGATGACGGTGTCGAACACGGTATCGCCGAACGCTTCTACCACGCGCGCCATAACCTCCTTGGAATGCAACGTGCGGGGATCAAACATTGTGGCAAGGATGCCCGTGATGTCGAGATCCGGGTTCAACCTCTCCTTGACCTTCTCGATGGTGTCCATCAGCAACGCGACCCCGCGGAGGCTGAAGAACTCGCATTCCAGGGGGATGATCACGCCGTGTGACGCAGTCAGCGCGTTGACGGTGAGCAGACCGAGCGACGGCTGGCAGTCGACAAGCACGAAGTCGTAATCGGCGACCACCGGCCGCAGCACCCGCATCAGCGTGTGCTCCCTACCCACCTCGGCGACCAGCTGCACCTCCGCCGCCGAAAGGTCGATGTTACTCGGTAGCAGATCCATGCCGTCGATCACGGTGGAATGCACCAGCTCCCGTGTATCGAGCGACCGTTCCATGATCGCGTTGTACACGGTCTGCTCCAGCTCGTGCGGCTGCACACCGAGTCCGACGGACAACGCGCCCTGCGGATCGAAATCGACCAGCAGCACCTTGCGGCCGTACTCGGCCAACGACGCACCAAGGTTGATGGTCGACGTGGTCTTGCCGACACCGCCCTTCTGGTTGCACATCGCGAGCACGCGGGCGGGTCCGTGCTCGGCCAACGCGGGCGGGTCCGGTATCTCGCGCTTCGGCCTGCCCGTCGGCCCCAACGGCGTGCCATTGCCCTCGGCGGCCACAGCCTTCGATGCCGCCGTCTCGTCCCGTACCTTGGCGGCAGCCGCGGCCTGCGGCGACTCGGGTGTCGACATGACGCGATAGCTCCTTGCTCAGCGTGTTCGACGGCAGCCTATGCGGGGAGGTTGACCGGCAGCAATTGAACTCGCCGAGTCAACGTCAAGATCGCGGACACGTCACGGCGAGACGTCGGCGCGCGCCCTGGGATGCGCGGTAGCGTACACCTCGCGCAACGTGTTCACTGTCACCAGGGTATAGACCTGGGTGGTCGACACTGACGAGTGACCGAGCAATTCCTGCACCACTCGCACATCGGCACCGCCTTCGAGCAGGTGGGTGGCGAAGGAATGGCGGAGCGTGTGCGGCGACACCTCGCCGGCCAGGCCTGCGCGGTCGGCGTTGCGCTTGAGAACGTGCCAGGCACCCTGGCGGGACAACCGTCCACCCCTGGCGTTGAGGAAGAGCGCGGACGTTCCCCGCCCCCGCGCGGCCAACGTGGGCCTGGCTCGCACCCGGTAAGCCTCCAGCGCCTCCAGCGCGGGCCTGCCGATCGGCACGATCCGCTGCTTGCCGCCCTTGCCGTCCAGCATCACCGTGCGCTGATCGTCGTCGACGTCGTCGACGTCCAGGCCGACCGCTTCCGAGATACGTGCCCCCGTGGAGTACAACACTTCGAGCAGCGCACGATCCCGCAGCGCGCGGTCGCCCTGCTGCGGCGGCATGTCGAGCAACCGCAGCACCTCGTCCACCGGCAACGCCTTGGGAAGCCTGCGACCACCGTTCGGGGGCCGGACCTCCCTGGCGACGTCGTGCTCGACCAGCCCGTCGGTGGCGGCGAACCGGTGCAGACCGCGCACGGCAGCCAACGCACGAGCCGCCGACGACGCGGCCAGCGGCGGCTTCTCCGGGGTTCCTTCCCGCATGGCCACCGCAAAGTCGCGCACATCGGCCTCGGTGACGTCGGCGAGCTCGACCCGCTCCCGTGAACGTAGGAACGCCAGGTATCGACGCAGGTCGCGCGCGTAACTGTCCACCGTGTTGCGTGCGGTGCCGCGTTCCACGACGAGATGGTCGAGGTAGGTGTCGATCACCTCAGCGGGATCGGAGCGTGTCACGGATCCCAAGCGTACGGCAGCGCCTGGCTGGTTCGGGCGGACAACGCCGGATCAGCTCCAGGACAGCCCGAGCGTGATCGTACAGGCCGAGCCTCGGCGCCGGACTTCACCCGGCGCGTCACCGTAGCCTGCGTCGGAACCGCACCGGCCGGTCCCGCCATGGCGCGTCGGCAGCCCGCGTCGCGGCCGCCCCGGTCAACGCCGCGTGCGCGGCCAGCACCCCGCTCACCGTTGCCCCGTTGATCAGTTCCCCGGCGAGCACCATGCGCACCGCCTCGTCCAGCGGCACCTGCTTGATCACGAGGTCGGCTTCCTCACCGTCGAGCACGTGCCGGTCGACCGGGCGCAGCCCGCGCGCGAGGAAGACCCGCACCACCTCGTCGGTGAACCCGGCCGACGCCGCGTTGTCGACGAGCGTCTCCCAGTGATCGGCCGCCAGCCCGACCTCCTCGGCGAGCTCCCTGCGGGCGGTGTCCACCGGATCTTCCCCTGCTGAATCGAGTAGCCCGGCAGGCAGCTCCCACAGCCGCCTGCCGAACGGGTGCCGATACTGGTGGATCAACGTGACCCGCCGGTCGGTGTCGACAGCGGCGATAGCCACGGCACCCTGGTGCTCGACCACCTCCCGCCGGGCGGTGGCGCCACCCGGCATCGTCACGGTGTCGACCCGGAGCCCGATGACACTGCCAACGTAAACGTCCTCGCTGGCGGTGACGTCGAACTCGTGGGTACCGGGCTCGGCTGGTTCACTCATCGGCGCTCACGGCGGGCGCATCGGGCAGCTCGACGGGCAGGCGGTCGGCCACCCGGTAGTCCACCACCGCCCTGACGAACGCGTCGAACAGCGGGTGCGGGCGCGTCGGCCTGCTCTTGAGCTCCGGGTGAGCCTGGGTGCCGACGTAGAAGGGGTGTGTCTCCGCGGGCAGCTCGACGAACTCGACGAGCTTGCCGTCCGGCGACACCCCGGAGAACGTCAGCCCCGCTTTGCCGAGCCGCTCCCGGTAGGCGTTGTTCACCTCGAAGCGGTGCCGGTGCCGCTCAGAGACCTCGGATCGGCCGTAGGCCTTCGCCACCTGTGTCCCGTCCACCAGCCTGGCGCGGTAGGCCCCCAGCCGCATGGTCCCTCCCATGTCCCGCTCGCCTGCCACCACATCCTGCTGGTCCGGCATCGTCGAGATCACCGGGTGCGGGGTGTCCTGCTCGAACTCGGCCGAGTGGGCTCCCTCGATGCCCGCGAGGTTGCGCGCCACGTCGATCACCATGCACTGCAGACCGAGACACAGGCCGAGCACGGGGATCTTGCGCTTGCGAGCGAAGGCGATCGCCCCGACCTTACCCTCGATTCCCCGAATCCCGAACCCTCCAGGAACAAGCACACCGTGCACGTCGGACAGCGCGGCAGCCGCGCCCGCTTCGGTGGCCGCCTCGTCGGAGGGAACCCACTTGATCTCCACCTTCGCATGGTGGGCGAAGCCCCCGGCGCGTAACGCCTCGGTCACCGACAGGTAGGCGTCGGGTAGGTCGACATACTTGCCAACCAGCGCCACCCGGACCGTCTCCTTCGGGCGATGCACGCGATCGAGCAGGTCCCCCCACACCGTCCAGTCGACGTCGCGGAACGGCAATCCCAGCCTGCGCACCACGTAGGCGTCCAGCGCCTCGGAGTGCAGCACCTTCGGGATGTCGTAAATGGACCGAGCGTCCGGGCAGGCGATCACCGCCTCGTCCTCGACGTCGCACATCAACCCGATCTTGTGCTTGAGGTCCTCGGGCAGCTCCCGGTCGGCGCGGCAGACCAGCGCATCGGGCTGGATGCCGATGTTGCGTAACGCGGCCACCGAGTGCTGGGTCGGCTTCGTCTTCAACTCGCCGGAAGGCGCCAGGTAGGGCACGAGCGAGACGTGCAGGAAGAAGCAGTTGTCCCGCCCCACGTCGTGTCTGGCCTGCCTGCAGGCTTCCAGGAACGGCAACGACTCGATGTCGCCGACTGTGCCGCCGACCTCGGTAATCACCACATCGGGGCGTTGACCGGTGCCGTCGGCCTCGCCGAGGCCGAGGATGCGCGACTTGATCTCATCGGTGATGTGCGGGATGACCTGCACGGTGTCACCGAGGTAGTCGCCGCTGCGTTCCTTGGCGATCACCTCCGAGTACACCTGACCGGTGGTGACATTGGCCCGGCCGGTCAGGTCCCTGTCGAGGAACCGCTCGTAGTGACCGATATCGAGGTCCGTTTCGGCACCGTCCTCGGTGACGAACACCTCGCCGTGCTGGAACGGGTTCATGGTGCCGGGGTCGACGTTGAGGTACGGATCCAGCTTCTGCATCGTGACCCGTAGACCACGCGCAGTGAGCAACTGACCCAGGCTGGAGGCAGTGAGCCCCTTGCCTAGGGAGGAGGCGACCCCTCCGGTGACGAACACGTACTTGACCGCGACCTGCCGGCTCGACCGACGCTGATTTCCCACGGGCTTTTACGCTAACATGCCCCGCCGTGTGCCGCAGGCGGGAGCATGCCGCACGGCGCGGCGCGGGCCCGAACAGTAAGCTGGGAGCGGCACGACGACGCGGCGTGCGGCAGCCAGCACGGACAGGCGGACAGTGAGGCATGAGGCGGTGAACGACCCCGGCACGCGAGCAGGCCAAGCCGCACCGGCGGGATACTGGACGGCACCCACACCGGAGGGCACCGTGCACGCCGAGGTGCGGGTACCGGCCTCCAAGTCCATCACCAACCGCGCCTACGTGCTCGCCGCCCTTGGGCGGACGCCGACGCTGGTGCGCAATCCGCTCGATTCACGGGACGCACGGTTGATGATCGATGCGCTCGCGGTGCTCGGCGCGCGGCACGAACGTCTCGACGACGGGATCCGCGTGCACCCGCTGGCCGAGGCGGATCACGCTCGCGTCGAGCGCACCGCCTCTGTGGATCTCGGGAACTCGGGCACCGTCGCGCGCTTCACTCCGGCGCTGGCCACACTGGGCACCGTCAGCGTGCGCTTCGACGGTGACCGGGCGCTCCGGCGCCGTCCCATGTACGGGCTGATCCGGGCGCTGGAAGATCTCGGGGCCGACATCGACCACGGTGACCGCTCGGCGCTGCCGTTCACGGTGCACGGCACCGGCGGGTTGCGAGGCGGACCCGTCGATGTCGACTCCTCGGCCTCCAGCCAGTTCCTGTCGGCACTCCTGTTGGCCGGGCCCGCCTTCGACGAAGGCGTCACCGTCCGGCTGGTCGGCGAGGCACCGCCCAGCGAACCCCATATCGAGATGACCCTGGACCTGCTGCGCGCGTTCGGCGCGCACCCCACTCGCGAGGGCACGGAGTTCCACGTGCCGCCCACCGAGCTGCACCGTCCCGAATACACGGTGGAGCCCGACCTGTCGAGCGCGGCACCGTTTCTCTTGGCCGCCGCGCTGACCGGCGGCACCGTGCACGTAGCAGGCTGGCCCGCGAGCACCACCCAGCCCGGCGACTGGCTCCGTCGCCTGCTGCGCGAGCTCGGGATGCGGGTCACCCGCAACGCGAGCGGGCTCACCGTCACCGGAACGGGCACGATCCCCGGACTGGAGCTCGACCTGCACGACGTCAGCGAGCTCACCCCGGTGATCACTGCGATGCTGTGCTTCGCGGACGGGCCCTCGGTGATCCGGGGAGTCGCGCACCTGCGCGGGCACGAGACCGATCGGCTCGCAGCCCTGGCCACCGAGATCACCGGGCTCGGCGGAGCCGTCACGCAGATCGAGGACGGCCTGCGCATCGAGCCGTCGCCGCTGCGTTCCGGCACCTTCCACACCTACGAGGACCACCGGCTCGTCATGGCCGCTGCGCTGCTGGGGCTGCGGGTTCCCGGGATCGCGGTGGAGAACCCGGCGACGGTCGGCAAGACCTTCCCCGGCTTCGTCGAGGAGTGGACGCGCATGCTGCGGCCTGCCGGAGACCCGCCCACGCGCTAGGGGTCCACCACACGAGCGGGCCCGGATTCCCGATGCGCGTCACGAACCCGTGGCATCCACCCCAGGGGCGGGACGGTCGGCGTTGGCGGCGACACCGTACTGCTCGGCCTCGCCATCCAGCTGCCTGCGCAGTGCGAGCACCGTGACAACCCTGCCTGCGGCGGTGTCCACATGGTCCACAGTGGACAGCATGTCGGTGATGGTGGAATCCGCACGTGCCACGCCGATCGCGCCGCTTCCGGTCGCCGAGCCCTCGCTGCCCGCGAGTACGGTCCCGGCTCCCGCACGGTCCAGCTGCGCGGCGAACCGGGCGACCGTAGCCGCCCTGTCACCCGCTCGCCCGTCATCGACGTCGCCACCGGTCAGCACCACGGCGAGCTGCGCCGGTTCGACATCCCCGGAGGTCTCGACGAACCCACCTTCCTCGAGACCGGTCAACGCGGCTGTCCGCTCGTCCGAACTCGACTGCTCCTCCGCGGAATCGGCGTCGAGCAGGAGTGTCTGGCCGAGCAGCGCACCAGCCAGCGAGCCAGGGCCACCCGAGGTGGGCAGTTCCGCGCCCGAGGGTTGCAGCCGTGTCGCGATCTCCACCAGCCGGTCCGCCTTCGACGGGTCGGCGAATGCCCCGGTCAACCCGACCTCACCGGTGACTTCCGCTCCGGAACTCTCGATGAGTTCCACCAGCGCGTCGCGGTGCCGCGAATCGGCGTCCTCGGTGGTGAACAGCACGACCGAACGCTCGTCCAGCCGGTCCGCCACCACGCGCGGGCCTACGGAGGCGGCGAACCCGTCGGCCTCGGCCAGCCGTGCCTGCAGCGTGCTCCGCTCCGCCTCCAGCTCGGTCACCCGTTCGGCGAGCTCGTCCCGGTTGTCCGCCAGCCCCGACAGTAACGAGCCGCTGAGCGTGCTCGACCCGAGGACGACGCCGACAGCCAGCGCCAGGAAAGCTGCTGCCAACGACACGATGTGGTAACGCAACGAGATCACGACACGAGCCTCCTAGCCCAGTCCAACAGCCCCTGTAGCTGGCTGTACAGCCAGTCCAGGTACACGTCACCGACCCCGGACACCGCGAGCGCGGCCATCACCGCGACCAGTGCCGCGACGACGAGGAACAGCACCGCGGGGACCGACACCCGTCCGCGGTACACAGTGGATACGGCCTTGGCGTCGACCAGCTTCGTTCCCAGTTTCAACCGGGTCAGGAAGGTGGAGGGGTTGGATCCCGAACGCCCCTGATCAAGGAACTCCTGCAACGTCGCCTGGAACCCCACGGTCACCACCAGCGCCGCCCCGTGCGCATCGGCGAGCAGCAGCGCGAGATCCTCCGGGTTGGCCGAGGACGGGAACGTCACCGCGCCGATACCGAGATCCTGGATGCGCTCCACTCCCGGTGCGTACCCGTCCGGCTGAGCGGGCACCACCACCTCGCCCGCTCCCTTGAGCGTGTCAGAGGCGATGCCGGTCGGGTCGCCCACGATGACGTGCGGCGTGTAGCCCTGCTCGTGCAGCGTGTCGGCGCCCATGTCGACACCGATGAGCACGGGGTGATATTCGGCGATGTACTTCTTGAGCCGTTTCAGGTCCTGGGCGTGCTCGGTTCCCGGAGCCACCACGACGACGTGCTTGTCCTGCAGCGGTACGCGCAGGTCCGGCACGCCCACGCCGTCGAGCACGAGCGTGCGTTCCCGGCGCAGGAACTCCATGGTGTTCGCGGAGAACGCTTCGAGCTGCGATGTCATCCCGGCCTTGGCCTCGATCATCGCATCGGCGACGCTCTCCGGTGTCTGCACGATCCCCTGCGCGAGCTCACGCTCCCCCTGGTAGATCACCCCTTCGTCGAGGCGGATCTTGCTGCCGTCCTTGATCGCGTGCAGCACCTCGGCACCCGCCGCGTCGATGAGCGGGATACCAGCCCCGACGAGGATCTCCGGCCCCAGATTGGGGAAACGGCCGGAGATCGACGGGGACGCGTTGACTACCCCGGCGACTCCAGCCTTCACCAGCGCGTTGGCCGTGGCCCTGTCGAGGTCGACCTGGTCGATGACGGCGATATCGCCCGCCCCGACCCTGCGGAGGAGTTCCCGGGTGCGCCGGTTCACCCGGGCTACGCCGATCACTCCGGGAAGGCTGTCAGCCTTTCTGGAGAGCACGCCGCTAAGCTTCATGACAGGCATCCTGGCAAACGTACGGAGTAATCTGGCTCCGCCACGCCGTCGATCGCGGTGGATTCTTCTTGCCCCGTACCGGATGGCGTGATATTGGCTACGCGCCGTCCCGGGTGGACTTCTCTTTCTCGGCAACGGTCAGCAGCTCTTCGGCATGCGCGCGTCCCGTTTCCGTGCCGTCCATACCTGCCAGCATGCGGGCCAGTTCGCCGACGCGCTCCGTGCTGTCGAGCGTACGCACGCAGCTGCTGGTGATGCCCCCGTCCGAGGTCGCCTCCCCGGCCCTGTCCACCACCAGGTGCCGGTCGGCATAGGCCGCCACCTGCGGAAGGTGCGTGACCACGATGACCTGGTGGCTCGCCGCCAGCTTGGCGAGCCTGCGGCCGATCTCCACCGCGGCCCGGCCCCCGACACCGGCATCCACTTCGTCGAACACCAGCGTCGGTACGGTGTCGGCTCCCGCGAGCACCACCTCGATGGCCAGCATCACGCGCGACAGCTCGCCGCCGGAAGCGGCCTTGTGCAGCGGCAGCGCGGGACCGTCCTGGTGCGCTCTGAGCCGGAACTCGACCTCGTCGATACCGTCGGCGCCCGCGTGGCACCGCTGCCCCTCGACGTCCAACGCCGCGGCATCGTCGGTCCCGTCGATCTGTCGCCTGCGCACGGCGACTTCGAGACGCGCCTGCGGCATGGCGAGGCCGCCAAGCTCGGCGCTGGTCGCCTCGGCAAGCCGCGCCGCCGCCTCGATGCGTGCCTGGCTCAGCCGTGCCGCGTGCTCGGCCAGCTCGCCTGCCAGTTCGTCCCGCCGTGCGGCCAGCTGCGCGAGCGCCTCCTCTGAGGTGTCCATCGAGGCGAGCCGGGCGCGCGCGTCCTCGGCCCAGGCCAGCACACCGTCGATGTCGGCGGCGTACTTGCGGGTGAGTTTCTTCAGTTCGGCCTGCCGGTTCAGCAGCCTGTCCAGTTCCGCAGGGTCGGCATCCAGTCCGTCCAGGTAGGAACCCAGCTCCGAACCGATATCGGAGAGCAACGTGTTCACCTGCGCTAGCCGGGGCTCCAGCTCGGCCAGCGCCGGGTCGGTCGAGCCTGCCAGCCTGCGCCGTGCCTCACCAATCAAGCCGAGGGCTCCTGGCTGGTCGGGATCGCCCTCGGCGGATCCGGACAGTGCCTGCTGCGCCGCACCCGCCACGGTGCGCAGCTCGTCCACCTCGGTGAGCCGCTTGATACGTTCGGCGACCTCGCCGTCCTCACCCGGTTGCGGCTCGACGGATTCGATCTCGCTCAACCCGTGGCGGAGCATGTCGGCTTGCTGGGCCAGTTCCCTGGAGCGCTCGGTGCGATCGGCGAGTTCGGCGGCGACCTCCCGCCACTCGGCCCGCACGCGCTGGTACTCGGCGAGCGGGTCGGCGACGGCCTGGCCTGCGAAACGGTCGAGCACCGCACGCTGCTCTGCCGAACGCATCAGCCGGAGTTGGTCGTGCTGGCCGTGCACCGCGATCAGCTCCTCGGCGAGCTGCGACAGTACCCCTACCGGCACCGAGCGCCCACCGAGGTAGGCGCGGGATCGTCCCTCCGCGTTGACCGTGCGAACGGCGATCACGCTGCCGTCCTCGTCGGTGTCCGCGCCAGCCTGGCTGATCACCTCGGCGGCACCGTCAGCCCTGTCCAGCGCGAACCGACCCTCGACAGCGGCCTTGGTGGCTCCCGCACGGATCCGGGACGCGTCGGACCGACCCCCTGACAGCAGGTGAAGCCCGGTGACCACCATCGTCTTGCCCGCGCCCGTCTCGCCGGTGACCACGGTGAACCTCGAGTCCAGCTCGAGCAGGGCATCGTCGATGACCCCGATGCCGTTGATCCGCATCTCACCCAGCACGTCCCCACCCTAGCGGTTGCTCCGGCCGGAGGTGCGAGCCGAAGGGACCCCTCGGTACATATCCGGTACCCGAGGAGTCCTTCGGCTCGCACCCACCGGGCATCAGGCGCGGGGGTAGCGTTCGCGCCAGCTCTTGACGGGCAGGTCGAACTTGTACACCAGCCGGTCGGTGAACGGGCCGTCCCACAGGCGGACAAGCAGCACCGGGATGCGTCCCGCCGCCACCTCCACCCGGGCGCCCCTCGGTAGGTCGACGTGCCGGGATCCGTCGCAGGTCAGTACGCCGGGTGCGCCGTCGGGGTCGGTATCGACGGTGATCACCGAATCGCGCGAGACCACCATCGGCCGGGAGAACATCGCGTGCGCGTTGCTCGGCACGACCACCAGCGCTTCCACGTCGGGCCAGATGATCGGCCCGCCCGCGGAGAACGCGTACGCGGTCGATCCGGTGGGGGTGGCGCACAGCACGCCGTCACAGCCGAACGACGATACCGGTCGCCCGTCGACGCTGATCAACGCGTCGAGGATGAGCTCCCGCGAGCTCTTCTCCACGCTGGCCTCGTTCAGCGCCCACATCCGCGCCACGGGCTCGCCCGCGTGGCTGACCGCGACATCGACGGTCATGCGTTCCTCGATGCTGTACTGCCGATCCACGATCCGCTGCACCGTCTCGGCCAGCGCGTGAGAATCGGCCTCGGCCAGGAACCCCATCCTGCCGAGGTTCACTCCCAGCACAGGCACCCGCGCCGGCCGTGCCAGTTCCGTGGCACCGAGCAGCGTGCCGTCGCCACCGAAGACGAACACCAGCTCGGCACCGGCCGCCGGATCGGCGTTCCTGTCGAGGAGGGTGTACGGCAAGGGTTGCTCAGCATCACCGGAGCCGCCGTCCAGCACAGCACCCACCTCGGCGTCGATCACGCGCAACCGCAGTCCAGCCGCCACGAACCGGGTACCCACCTCGCGGACCGCCTCGGCCGTTGCCTCCCGATCCGGATTCGCAACGAGGAGCACTTCCCGCGCCGTCGTCACGTGCCTGTCCATCATCGGGGCCCTTCCCGCACCGCCGCCCGTATCAGCTCCGTCACCGCGTCCGGATCCCCGTCGAGGGTGTCGCCGGGAACGGCGTGCCGCAACCAGGCAAAGTACTCCACGTTGCCCGACGGCCCCGGTAGCGGGCTCGCGACGACCCCGTGCAGCGCGAAGCCGTGCTCGCGGGCGGAGCCGACCACATCCAGTATCGCCCGTTCCCGCAGCTCGGGATCGCGTACCACGCCCCCTTGGCCGAGCCGCGCCCTGCCCACCTCGAACTGAGGCTTGACCATCGGCAGCACGTCCGCGCCCGCGGCGGCGCACCGGGCGAAGGCGGGTAGCACGAGCCGCAGCGAGATGAACGACAGATCGGCGACGATCAGCTCCACCTGCCCACCGAGCAACTCGGGCGTCAGGGACCTGGCGTTCGTCCTGTCCAGCACCGTCACCCGCTCATCGGTTCGCAACCGCCAGTCGAGCAGGCCGCGCCCGACATCCACCGCCACGACTTCCCGCGCCCCGCGGCGGAGAAGGACGTCGGTGAACCCGCCGGTGGAGGCTCCCGCGTCGAGACATCGCACACCGGAAGTAGTCAGTCCTAACGGCTCGAACGTCTCCAACGCGCCGAGCAGTTTCTGCGCTCCGCGTGATGCCCAGCCAGGGTCATCGCAGTCTCGGACGTGGATCGGGGTGGTCGCCTCGACGGCGGTGGCCGCCTTGACCGAGACCATGCCCCGCACCGTCACCAGCCCATCGGCGATCAGCGTAGCGGCGTGTTCCCGTGATCGGGCGATGCCTCGTCGCACCAGTTCGGCGTCCAACCGCGCCCTCGCAGCCACAACCGCCGTCCCTAGGATTGCTCGACGTTGGACACCGGCTAGGCCTTGTCGATATCCGACAGCGCCACGGTCAGCTGGGTGTGGACCGCTTCGAACCGCTCCACATGTGCCGAGAGCGGCAGTTCATCGAGCTCGTCGAGGCACGCGATCGCTTCGGTGATACCGGCACGGATGTCCGACTCGGCCTGCTCGGTGTCAGCCCGCTGCTGATCCCTCGTGGCGGCCTCGGTGCGGGACTCGGGCCGCGGGTGCTGCTCGTCGTGTGGATGCACGCCCATCACGGTAGCGGCTGCCCTGCGGGCGGTGCACGGGCGGGCGCGTCACAGCAGGCCCAGCTGCGCGGCCACCTCCGTGGCACGCGGTTCACGCGGCACGATGGTGCGCAACCCGGACTGCCATGCGGGGCGGCACAGTGCCCGCAACAGGTCGAGCGGGTCGGCGCTGCCGGTGCCGCACGCGGCGCGGTCCCGGCCGGTGACCAGCAGCGCGTCGGAACCGACCTCGACATCCCACTCCGCGCGTGGCCCCACGGTCAGCTCCTCCGGGGGCCGCTGCAGTGCCGTGATGTCCGATGCCAGGTATGTGGGGCGGTTCTCCGGCGGCGCCCGCAGCACGTCGGCGGCGGTGGTGACCCCGCTGAGCACGAGCAGGCCGGGTAGACCGGCGGCGTGGGCACCTGCGATGTCGGTGTCCATACGATCGCCCACCACCAGCGGGTACCGTGCCGCGGCGTCGGCCGCCGATCGTCGGAACAGCAGCGGCGCGGGTTTGCCCGCCACGTGCGGGTCGCACCCCGTGGCCGTGCGCAGCGCCGCCACCATCGCGCCGTTGCCGGGCAGCTGGCCTCGCTCGGTGGGCAGGGTGGGATCGGTGTTGCACGCGACCCACAGAGCTCCCGCCCTGATCGCCAGGCACGCCTCGGCGAGGTCGCGCCAAGCCGTGTCCGGTGAGTGACCCTGCACCACCGCATCCACCGTCTTCGTCACCTCCGCCTGCTGCCCAGACTCGACCGTCCCCGTGGTACCCGCCCCGGCACCGGCGGTTCCCGGCCGCTGGGCGAGACGCATACCGCAGGCAGCAACCTCGGCGCGCAGGTCGTCGGATCCGACGACGAGCACAGTGCTCACCGCAGGCAATCGCTCAGCGAGCAGCATCGCGGCCGCCTGCGCGCTGGTGGTGACCTCGTGGCTGTCCGCGGGCACGCCGAGTGCCGTGAGTCGCTCGGCGACCCCGGCAGGCCCGGTGGCGGCGTTGTTGGTCACGAAACGGACCGCGACGCCCTGTTCTCTGACCGTGGTGAGCACCTCACCCACACCTGGGACCGGATGGTTACCGTGATGGATGGTGCCGTCGAGGTCCAGCAGGACAGCGTCGTGACCGCAGAGCAGCGTCATTCCCGATCCTGCTCGGCGACCTCGGTGACCTCGGCGAACTCGTCGCCATCGCCACCCGGCATGCCTGCCAGCTCCATGGCGCGCAGCGCGGCGTCGGTGTCGCCTTCGGTGTCGGCGTTGGCCGCGTGCAGGAACCACCGCACGGCCTCCGGCTCCCGCCCCGCAGCCAGCAGGTTGTCGGCGTAGGCGTAGAACAACCGTGCACTCCACGGTTCCTGCTGCTTCGGATCGAGGTCCGGGCCTTGCAGCGCGACGACCGCCGCATCGGGTTGACCCAGGTCGCGACGAGCACCGGCGGCAACGATACGCAGCTCCACCGCGACCTCGCGGGGCAGCGCCGCGGTCTGGCTCTCGCGCAGCAGCTCCAGCGCCCGCTCCGGCCTCCCTAGCGCGCGTTCCGCATCGGCTATCACAGCGACGTGCTCATCTGTGCGGGTCATGCGTCGTACGGCACGCAACTCGGACAGTGCCTCCGACCACTGGCCCGCGAAGTAGGCAGCGAGCCCCACCGCTTCACGCACGGCGGGGATGCGGGGGGCGCGGGACTTCGCGTAACGCGCGTGCGCCAGCGCCGCCTCCGGGTCGCTGTCCACCAGTTCCCCCGCTGCGACCAGATGGCGACCGATCCGCTCGGCTGCCGGCTTGGGCAGGCTACGCAAGTCGGCACGGATATCCCGATCCAGGTCGCCGAACTCGATCTCGTCATCCAGCGGTGGTTCCGGCACCTTGGCAGTGTCGCGGTCGCCTCGCTCGCCGCGCTCACCACGCCCGCTGGTCGGGCCGGGGCGCTGACCGCCGCTGCGCTTGCGGTCAGCGTTCGACCTGTCCACTCCCGATCCGGCCACGGGTCCTCCTTCTCGATATCCCCTCCGAGTTTACGGCGAGCCCTTCGCCCTGCGGGGGTGAGGCCGACCACCGCACCGCACGTTGCGGGTCGGGGAACACAAAGAACCGAGTCCCCGGGCGGTGTGCTCGGGGACTCGGTTGGTGGTTTGTGGGGGCCGGCGGTGTCCTACTCTCCCGCACGCCTGTCGGGTGCAGTACCATCGGCGCTGGCAGGCTTAGCTTCCGGGTTCGGAATGGGTCCGGGCGTTTCCCTGCCGCTGTAACCACCGGCCACGTTTGTTGAGGTTAGCATGCCCTTGTGGGGGGCGGTGTTGTGGGGGTGGGGTGGTGTTTGGGAGCTGTAGAGTGGGTGCGAGTGTGGGCAAGCCCTCGGCCTGTTAGTACCGGTCCGCTCGAGCACGCATTGCTGCGCTTCCACGTCCGGCCTATCAACCCACTGGTCTGGTGGGGGCCTTAACCCCTCGGTGGGGGTGGGAGACCTC